>CAZBPU010000092.1:0-7398 GCA_964493845.1 uncultured Sulfurospirillum sp. | reverse complement strand
CTACACTTGCTCCTAACTTTGCACTAGCAATAGATAGAATTCCACTTCCACAACCTACATCCAATACTCTATCATCTTTTTGTAAATATTTTTGTAACATCAACAAACAACCATAAGTTGTTTCATGATGTCCTGAGCCAAATGCAAGAGCTGGATCTATAAGAATATTTAACTTATCTTTTTTTCTCTCTACCCAACTAGGATGTATATAAAAATCACCTATTTCTATAGGTTGAACAGATTTTTGATATCTACTAATCCAATCTATATTTTCTTTAGTTTCTAATCTTGTATCAACTTCTACATCTTTGTTGAGAGTCTGACTAAGACTCTTTGCAAAATGTTGCACTCCATACTCAACAATATCAAGTTCGTCTTCACTACGCACGATGATAACACCATCGCGCTCTTCTATTGCTTCATTGGTAAGGGTTAGGATAAAATCGACGAAACGTTCATATTCGCCTAATGGGGTAATATATAGTTCATTATAGGTCTCTTTCACGATCAGCCTAAAACGTCCTCTAATTTCTCTTTTAATACTGCAGGTGTAAAAGGTTTTACTATGTAGTTATTAACACCAGCTTTTAAAGCTACAATTACTTCAGTTTTTCCACCTTCTGTTGTAACCATTATTATAGGCATATCTTCATATTTTGATTCTGCTCTTACTTTTTTAACTAGTTCTAAACCATTCATCTCTGGCATATTCCAGTCTGTTATAAGTACATCGATATCATCATTTTCACACATGACTTTCCAAGCAACGGCACCATCTTCAGCTTCTAAAACATCTTTATAGCCCAGCCTTGCTAATGTATTTTTTATTATACGGCGCATTGTCGAGCTATCGTCCACTACTAGCAATCTCAATGTCACTCCTTTTTTAACAAGTTATTTTAACTCTATTCTATCAAAATTTACTTTGAAACTACTTTAACTAACCAATCTAAAAGCTTCTTTTAGTTCTAATGTTCCTTCATAATAAGCTTTACCTACAATTACTCCTGATACTTCATTTGTTTCTAAAAGAAGCTCAATATCTCGTAAATCTTTCACCCCTCCACTAGCAATCGTATCAATACCACTAGCTCTTGCAATTTCTAGTGTAAAGTCTATATTTACGCCGCTTAAAGTCCCGTCTCTACCAACGTCCGTACAGATAATAGCCTCAACACCAACATTTGCAAACTCTTTTGCTAAATCTGTTGCTTTCATAGTTGATTTTTCTGCCCAACCTTCAACTGCTACATAACCATCTATTGCATCAATTCCAACAACAACTCTATAAGATTTACACATCTGTTTCACAAATTCTGGATTTTTAAGAGCTATGGAGCCTAGTATAACTCTGTCTACTCCCATATCGCAATAACGTTTTATAGTCTCTTCATCTCTAATCCCACCACCAAGTTCTAGTTTTAGATTACAATTTTCTCTTATCTTTTGTATCTGTTCTAGATTTTTTGGCTCACCTGCAAATGCACCATTTAAATCTACCAAATGTAACCATTTTGATCCCATCTCTTCAAACTGTTTGGCTACTTGCCATGGCTCATCTGAGTAAACTTTTGCACTATTCATTAAACCTTTTGTTAGCCTAACTGCAACTCCATCTTTCAAATCTATTGCTGGTAATATATCCACAATTTTCCTTTTATAATTTTACAAAATTCTCAAGTATTTTCAAGCCATTTTCATGTGATTTTTCTGGATGAGGCTGAAACCCATATACATTTTCTTTCTCGACTGCACTTACAAAATCATATCCATAAAAACTCTTTCCTATTGCAAACTCATCTCTACATGTAACGTGAAAACTATGAACAAAATAGAGATATATCTCTTTGCTCATATCTTTAAAAAGTTTTGATTCACGTTGTACAAATAGCTCATTCCAACCCATATGTGGTACTTTTAATTTATGCTCAAATTTTGATTTATCAAATTCAACTACTTCACCATCTACAAGTCCAAGTCCATCTGTTTTACCAAACTCTTCACTGCTATTGAGCAAAAGTTGCATTCCAAGGCATATTCCAAGAAGTGGTTTTCCACTCTTTGCAAACTCTCTAATACTATCATCCATACCATTTGAGCTTAGATGTTCCATCGCATCTTTATATGCTCCAACTCCTGGTAAAATCACTTTATCAAAATCTTTTAGTTTATCTGGGTCATTCACTACTTCTACTTTTGAGCCTATTTTATCAAAAGCATTGGAAACACTTCTTAAGTTTCCCATGTTGTAATCAATCAGAGCTATCATTGGTCTCTTCTCCTGAGTGTATTGATTTGACATAGTATGCTAAAGATACTAAAAGTAATGACACTCCACCTATAAGATAAACAGCTGTTAAAATATGTGTTGCATCGGTGATTGCAAACTTAAATACTAACATCAACGCTTCTATAGCAAGGGCTATAATGATTGAGCCTAAAAAACGAACCATAGTTTTATGTATACCATAAGCTTCATCTTTATTATGCCGTCCCAAGACTTCTTCTTCAAAAATAGTTTTAACCAAATCAAATATGGCTAAAGACAAAGTTAAAAGAATAGTAGATTTAAACATCATCTCAATGTTTTGAAAAGCATTTAAAAAACCTTCGCTTACAAGAGTTGACATACTTTTATAAAAAAGCAAAAACGCAACAATCAAAAGTGCCAATGAGAACATAGAGTAAGCAAACTTAACAAAATCCCCAAAAATAGACTGAGAAGATGAAGGATGAGCAATCTTTAGTACATCTTTTAAAGATATATCCATACATGCTACGTACTTCAACTCTGATTTATTATTGTAGATAGGGTATGCAGCTGTTACTGTTAAAGCATTTGTAAGACTTGAAGGATAAGGATCTGTTAAAACACATCTTTTTTGGCGAACTGCTCTATAAAAATATGATCTATTACTTCTATTTGTACCTTTTCCACCCTTATTTGCTATTTTATTTGTCAAATTATTTGTTACTTGTTTACCGCTAGCATCAAGTACATAAAGTGCTTCAAAATCATCGATTTCGTTAACAATTTTATCTAGAGATTTTTCTATCTCATCTATATTTGGATCTGGTAATTTACTTGGCATATTTCTATTGAATAAATAGCAAAAATATGCTCTTGCTCTTTGTCTTACCTCTGAAAACTGTTGTATTTCACGAACTACCATAAATCAACCTCTTTTTTAATATCTCTTATTTTATCTAAAAAAGATTAATTTTACTGCATAGTTTTTGTTCAACTAGCATTATGTTCAAACTCTGGTACTATTTTTTTAAGTTGAGAGAGTTTATCTTTACATATAAGAAGCTCATCTATATCTTTATTTAGTTTATTTATATCATAATGAGTACTTGAAGCTACAGTTATAGACTCATACTGTGTTTTTTGATCACTATCATTAATAAGAAGTTCTTCATATAGTTTTTCGCCTGGACGAAGTCCACTAAACTCTATTTGTATATCTTTTTTTCCCGAGAGTTCTATCATCTTCTTTGCTAAATCTACTATCTTTATAGGTTCACCCATATCAAGTATAAATATCTCTTTGCCTTTAGCTATCGCGCCTGTTTGTAAAACCAACTCACAAGCCTCAGGTATAAGCATAAAATAACGAGTAATTTTGGGGTCAGTAACTGTAATAGGACCACCTTTTTCTATTTGTGCTTTAAACTTTGGTATAACTGAGCCAGACGAACCTAAAACATTTCCAAATCTTACAGCTGCAATTTCAGTGTTTTTACTATCTACATTTCCTGCATAAAGCTCACATATACGTTTAGTAGCTCCCATGACATTGGTTGGGCGAACTGCTTTATCTGTAGAAATCAGTATAAATTTTTTAACATCGTATTTTATAGCTAAATCAATACAGTTTTTAGTTCCTATAACGTTGTTTTGTATACCCTCTTCTATGTTTGACTCAACTAAAGGGACATGTTTATAAGCAGCTGCATGAAGTATAATATCTGGTCTACATGTAGAGATAGTACGCTCAAGTGTTTTAAAGTTTAAAACACTATGCATAACCGATTTTACAATAGTAGAATTTAACTCTTCTGTAATAGAATATAGATTAAATTCACTATGATCCAACAAAATCAACTCTTTAACTCCATACTTCAAGCATTGACGACTTATCTCACTTCCTATACTTCCTCCAGCACCTGTAATAAGGACTTTTTTATCTTTTAAAAACTGAGATATAATTTTTTTATCCAAATCTTGAGGATGTCGGGCAAGTAAATCTTCTACGCTTATCTTTTTAAGTTCTTTTGATAAAAAGTCTTTATTGAAAATATTATCCAATGATGGCAAAACTAAAATTTCTTCAAAATAACCGTTTAATTTATCATATATTTGACTAATCCTGTCTTGATGTGCCGAGGGCATTGCTACTATAAGAAGATCAAATTTATTTTCTTCCCCTATTTTATACTTTATATCGTCTTTCGATATAATCTTTATTCCATCTATGCTTCTTTTTTGCAAAGCAATATCATCATCTACAAAATATCTAACCTTATACTCTGAGTTTCTATACTCTTCTTCAAGCTTAAGACCAGCACGACCAGCTCCAAATATGACTAAATTTTTACACTTTTTAATCTTACTTCTGTTCATAAAGACACTATATGAATACATTATAAAATTAATTGCAAAAAGGTAAAAAGCTAATTCTGAAAGTAATCCTGCAATACGAACTTGCCCATAAAGAAAAGGCATATAAATGAAAAAAGCTATGATATAAACACAACTTTTAAGTAAAAATGTTTTTTGAGTAGCCTTACTCCAAGAGAGTGAATAGTCATTGAAAATAAATATAGATGCTAAAATACGAACTAATATAACCCACAAAACAACGTCTAGCTCAAAAGGCTTATGAAATATCCAAAAAGTCCATGTAAATGTTATAAAACTTAAAAAAATGATAACTAGTATATTTAATATTCGCTTATCTAGGTGTATGTTCATATGGCTCTCTTTTTATATTAAACTATTTTAAAATCTCGTAAACTTTATCTTCACTATTCATCTGTATTGTGAACTCAACTCTTCTTGCTTTTTCTTTATCTTTTGGTTTTGAAAAAGCCATGCCATTTGCTCTAAAAAACTTTTCAAACCAAGGTCTATGTTCCTTAGTAACTTCATCTTCCAAACTATAACAGTACGATAGCACTTCATAAGCTCTATTTTGTGAAAGTTTCATATTGTTTAAATATATCTCTTTTTTAGATGATGTAGTTGCCCAAGTATTTGAAGTGTACCCTTCAACTCTCACCTCTTTTATCTCATCATTGTACTGTTTTGAAGTTAGTATTTTAACATATCTTGGGAAAAAATCATTTAATACTTTTTTAAACTCAGGTTTTAAGCTACTCTTATTTACCTCAAACAATACCTCTGGTGAGTTAAATATAACTCTATTATCTTTAGTAATGTCTGCATCCCATATCTTCAAGTCCTCTTCAAATTCATCATACAAAGCTTCATTTAAATCAGCCTTAGAATCTCTATATGAAACTGCTACATCTTTCATGTCATCTTTTTGAGACTGCATCTCTATCATAAAACCAATAGCAATAAACAAAAAAACCAACATCAAACCAGACATCATGTCAGATATACTCATCCACTCATTATTTGTTTTCAGTATCACCCTTTAATGTTTGTATTATGGATAGTACCAAAGCTACACTCATACCAACTATGGAGGTAAAAAATGCTGTTTTTAGACCAGAGAGTATCTTGTTTACACTGTTCATTATATCTTCTGGATTAAAGCCTTGCAAACCTATAAAAATACCTACAAATGTACCTAATACACCAACACTTACTATTTGACTTTTAAAATCTTTTTTGGTTTTTTGATCAAGGAAAGCCAATATAAAGATGATAATTACAAAAACAAGGTTGACAGGATCTAGTAAAATATCTTTTATCGAACTAGCAGTAAAACTACTCTTTTCTGCACTCTTTTGGCAAACTCCCAAAGCCATATCAGCTCTATTTTTTAAAACTAATTTTTTACTGATACCTTCTATGTTAGACAAGTCATCTAAACTTTTAAAACATCCATTTAGCTCTCTGTATTTTATGATTTTATTAGCTTTTGCTTTTCCGATGCCATTGAGTTCTAAAAGCTCGCTTGAAGTAGCACTGTTTATGTCTACTACTGCAAACAGATATGTTATACTAAAAAATAAAACTATGATATATTTTAAAATTTTACTACCTCACTTTAAACTATCTAAAAAACTTTTTGGAGTCTCTATTTTTATGCCACAATTATAAAACTTTTTATCATTTGTCAACAAAACTTCGCAACCATTATCTTTGGCACAAAAGCATTGCAAAGTGTCTTCTAAATCTAGGTTATGTTCTAACGACAGATCTATTGCCTTATTTATTGTTTTAGTTCCAAATGCTGAAATATTCCATCTTCTACATACTATACTTTTTAAAAAATTCAATACTCTTGTATTTTGTTTATCAATGTAAAAAACTGTTGTTATCATATCTTCACTTATAAATATTTGATAATTATGCAGTGTCAGTTGATATAACAACTCTTTAGAAGAATTGTTATTTACTCTAGTCTCATCAAGAAAATCTAAAAGTATATTTGTATCTAAATATACTTTTTTATTCATAATACTTTGCCTTCTTACTTGCTTTTATCTCTGATGAAGACATATCACCAATTTCAGCATTTAATATACCTGCAAAACCCATTAGTTCATCTAGTTGTTTTTGTTTATCTTGAGAGATTTTTTTTGCAAGATAATTCTTAAAGTCCTCTGCATACTTTGGAGATATAAACAATCCCTTATACTCATGAGTCTTCTTATCTTCAACATCTACATAATCATAACCATCTAGTATATTTGAGTTTCTAGCTAACTCTCTTACTCCTACTGTCATTGTCATCATATGTCCTTTGTTGTCTTTACGTATATTATACAACCAAATTCAATTATTGTCAATCAAGTTTATATCTTCAACTTAAAAACTTTTGCATTTGGATCTAGTATAACTGGCTCAAATAGGTTTTTATCATAATTTTCAAATACAAAAAGCTGTATATATGTTGAGTTTAACATACTCTCATCTAAGACTAAAAAAGTGTTATATGACTTCATATAAACCAAATACATATTGGCATCTTTATGTATAGTCTGTCGTTGTCTTATAAGTTTTCTCTTTTTATCATATGAAGTTACTAAAAACTCTTTTATAGGTACTTCTTGATTTCCTATCTTTAACATACCACTTTTTTTGTTAAAAACCACTCCATTTGCTAGGTTTAGTAGAGTTCCACTATCTTTAAATCTGTTGGTTTTGTAGAAAAATGGCCGTCTATTTACTTTTCCTGTCATCAAGTCTATATCGCT
>CAZBPU010000091.1:0-7523 GCA_964493845.1 uncultured Sulfurospirillum sp. | reverse complement strand
TACGCCACCAAGTCAAGCTGATTTTTTAGTAATAGGTGATCAAGAGTTTGATATAAATGATGTTAGAGTAAAGTATTTTCACTTCCCAGGACATACTCCAGGGTGTAGTGCTATTTTAATTGGAGATTCTCTTTTTAGTGGAGATTTTGTGTTTAAAGGTTCTATCGGCAGAGTTGATTTTCCATATAGTAATCCTGATGATATGAAAAAAAGTATAGAAAAATTTCTACATATAGAAGAAAATTGGACAATTTATACAGGACATGGAGAACCAACAAATGTTAAAACAGAACAAAGAACACTTCCAATGTGGCTCAATATGATTTAATTAATAGTAAGAGCGTTCAGCATTTTTTATTTTAGTTTTAAATATGTGTTTTTCTAAAACTACAGCGTGAAAGATTCCTTCATAAACTTTTATATCATTTATGTGTGCAGTTACTTTTATCTCTCTTTTTCTACTATCTTCAAATTTAGCTTTGGCTTCGTATTCAATCAAATCATCTAATTTTGCGGGAGCTAAAAAATTTGAACGAGCTCCTATGATAATTACATTTGGCTCATTTACAGCAACAGCAGCAGCATAGTCAGCTGCTCCATATATAAATCCACTATGAATAAGTCCTAAATCATCTAAAACCATCTCTTTTGTAGTTTGTAAAGTTGTTTTTGAGTAGCCAGAATCAAGTTTTATAATAGTACCACATAAGTTTGTGCGTATTTTATCGTGAGTTTTTAAATCTTCTTTTTTTTGATCTGTATTATGTAGGGATTCACCCTCGTCTGTGAAGGCATTACTGAAATCTTCTTCAGTATTATCATTTTCTATATTTATTTCTTGTACGACATCTTCTGCCATTATTCCATCCTAAGCTAGTTATATATCTATATCGGTAAATTATTTTTTAAGTTTAACGTAAACTCGTTTTGGTGCTGGATAACCTTCAACGGTTATATTTGGATTGTTTGGGTCTAAAAAATCTCCTAAACTTTCTCCTAGTATCCAGTCTGTTCTTCTTTGCTCATTAGTATCTGTTTTTTTAATTTCAAGTACTTCAAATGAGCTAAACTTTGCTTTTTCACTCCAGTTTTGTAGAGCTTTGATTGTTGGTACAAAGTAGATATTTGGTATTTTAGAGTAAGTTCGTCCTGGACATAAGGCATAAGGCTCATCTCCATCTATCATAAACGTATCTAAAATTATTTCTCCATTTTTATTTAAGGCACTCCATAGCTCTTTGAGTGTATTGACTGGATTTGGTCTATGATAGAGTACTCCAAGGCAAAAAAGTATATCAAATTTATGTTCATAAAAAGGTAAGTGTTCAACCCCTAAAAGCTCAAACTTTATATCTGTTTTTGCAAAATGGTTTATAAAGTCAAATTGCATTTTACAAAGTGCACTAGGGTCAAAACCTACTATCTTTTTTGGTTTATCTTCAAGCATACGAAATAGATAATATCCATTACTACAGCCAATATCACCTACTATTTTATCTTTTAAGTTAAAGTGTGGTCTTATAAGGTTATATTTAATAAAACTTTTCCACTCTGTATTGATAAAAGTATCAAAAACTTGAAAAGGTCCTTTTCTCCATGGGCGGAGCCCTAAAGCACTCTGATGAATTTTATCTTTGTTTTCATCACTTATATTTTTAGATGTAATAGTTACTTTATCTTGTAACTCTAATTTACAATTGTCTATATCAGGAAGGTTATCTACTATAGCTTTTCGTACTTTATTGTCTTTCCATTCAAAGCACTTGCTTTTTTCATATCTTACACTATTTAAATTCATCAGTTACTTTGTTTACTATTTCTTTTGCTTTATTTTTTACATCTTTATATTCTACAAGATTTTCATCACATGTTTTATGATATATACCCATACTATCATAGTACTCTTTGCAATCGTTATAATAATGTGTATCTATACCTCTATCATTAACATAAAGGCAACCACTAAATAAAAGGGGTAAGGCAAGGATTAATATTTGTTTCATGAGAATTATAATATCATTAAATTAGTTAAAGAAGGATAAATATGCAAGTATTAGATTATTTTAAAATTATAACTGCAACACCGAGATGTAGTTTTAAAACAGATAAAATGAAAGAGAAGATAGTAGAGATAGCAAAAGGCTTAGACTATAGTGTTTATTGCGATAAAAGTGGTAATATATTGTGTCAAAAAGGTAAACCAAAAGTTTGTTTGCAATCACATTATGACATGGTATGTGTTGGAAATTTTGAAAATATAGAATTGCTTGAAAAAGATGGAATTTTAAAAGCTAAAAATTCAACTCTTGGGGCAGACAATGGTATGGGCATGGCAATCATGTTTTCCTGTATGGAGAAGTTTGATAACTTAGAGTGTCTTTTTACAAATGATGAAGAAGTTGGACTGATAGGAGCAACAAATCTTGAGTTAGAGTTATCTTCAGATAAACTTTTAAATTTAGATGGTGAAGAGGCTTGCGATATATATGTCGGTTGTGCTGGAGGCATAGAAGTTGTATCTAAATTTTCTTTAGAGTATCTTCCTTTAAGGGATGATGAGGTTGTGTATAAAGTTAGTATAAAAGACTTACCAGGTGGACACTCTGGTGTTGATATAGATAAAGGGATAGATTCTGCTATTAAAGTTTTTGCAAAAGAGTTAGTAAAACATGATTTGAAATTTTTGCATATTGAGGGTGGAGAGTATAGAAACTCTATTCCAAAGAGTGCAAAAGCAATTGTTGCTACATCTAAAGAGTTAAAGTTGTCAAATAGCGCTCTACATGTAAAAAAGATTGAGTATAAAAGAGAGTATATAAAAGATGGAGAAATAGTTATTAAAGCGATTGATGCTTTTGCTCAAGGAGTAAGAGGATTTAATAAAGACTTTAATACACCTGCAACAAGTGTAAACCTTGGTGTTTTACGTGAAGAAGAGAGTGTTTTAAATATAATATGTTCTACAAGAGCTATGAAAAATGAAGATTTAATTGCTGTGGCAGATGAAACAGAGTCATTTTTTCAGCTTATAGGATGTAAAACAAGTCAAAGTGGTGGACATGAGCCTTGGGTACCAGATGTTGGTAAGTTTGCAAATGTTGTAAAAAATGAGATGCTTAAAGTTTATGAAAATGCAAGTTTTCGTGCTATTCATGCTGGTTTAGAGTGTGGTATACTTATACAAACACAAAAGAAAAAGATTGAAGCTGTAGCTATAGGACCTACTATAAGATTTCCTCACTCTTTAAGAGAAGAGTGTGATTTGAGCTCAGTGGATAAGATTAGTTTAGTTGTAGAAAGGATAATTGATGGCATTGATGAAGTCAGTTAATGTTGAGTTAGGTAAAGAGTTAGAACATTTTAAAATATTAGATGCTTATGGAGAAGAGTTTGACTCAAAAAAGAATTTTGGAAAGGGAGGAATGATTATAGCAGTTATGTGCAATCATTGTCCTTATTCGAATGCCCTTTGGGAACGTTTAGAAGAGATTGGTGAGTTTGCTAAAAAATTAGATATCAATACAGTTGCAATTAATCCAAATATACATCCAAACTATCCAGAGGATAGCCCAGCTCATATGATTGATAAGATTAAAGAGTTTAATTTGAGTTTTCCTTATCTTGTAGATAGTGAACAAAGAGTTTCAAAATCTCTTGGTGCTGTTTGTACACCAGATATCTTTTTATTTGATGAGTTTGGAAAGCTTTATTATCATGGAAGACTTGATGATAGTTTACATGACCCAAAGAGTGTAAAAGAAGAGGACTTAAGAGAAGCTATTATATCTCTTTTTGGAAAACAACCTACACCACCTATTCAGATCAACTCTCAGGGATGTTCTATAAAGTGGATAGATACAGTTACTGGTTAGATAGAGTATATGTATATTTTAAAGTTAAATAAGTGATAATATATATACACGGTTTTGGAAGTCATGGTCTTGGGAGTAAGGCAAAAATATTTCGTAACTATTTTAATTCTATAGGAGCTAATTTTATAGCTCCATCTCTCTCTTACGTACCTAAACTTGCTATACAAACATTAGAAGAGCTGATTAAATCATATAATGAAGAGATTTATCTTATAGGTTCTTCTCTTGGTGGATTCTATGCAACTTATCTTTCTCATATGCCAGAGGTTAAAAAGGTTGTACTTATAAATCCAGCTATAAAACCTATGCAAACCCTAAGTAGAACTTTAGGAGATGCTCCTAATTTTTATGATAATAGTAGTTTTAAGTGGAATAAAAATCATCTTGAAATGTTAAAACAATATGTTTTAGATGAACCTTGTAGAATAGAAAGTTTTATGATATTACTTCAAAAAGGTGATGAACTTTTAGATTATAATGATGCAGTGTATAAGTATGATGGTGCAAAACAGATAGTAGAAGAGGGTGGTAGTCATAGTTTTGATGGAGTTGAGAGATACTTTGATACTATAAAAGAGTTCTTTAATATTGATAATAAATATGCTGACTTATGAAAAAACTTTTTTTAATTTTAGTGGCAGCTATATTATTAAATGCAGGTATATTAGAAGATATAGAACAATTTAATATAACACTAAGAAAAGTAAAAAATGGTGATAATAATGCGAAATATAATCTTGCCTTAGCATATTTTAAAGGTAAAGGTACACAAAAAGATGTTAAACAAGGGTATTATTGGCTTGTAGATGCCACAAAAAATGGAGCACTTGATGCTATGTGGCTAATGTCAAAGATAAGAATAAGCACTGCATCAAATAAGGAAGGTGTACAAAAAGGTTTAAATATTTTTGAACTTATAATTAATTATCAAAAATATTTTCCAGAACAGTATGAAAAAAATAAGAAAAAAGCGAATAAATACAAGGCATTAACATATATAAAACTTGGAACACTGTATAAAAAAGGCTCAAAATTCATTCAAAAAGATGATGAAAAAGCAATTTATTATTACTTAGAGGCTTTTAATATAGAAGAAGTATCTAAAATAAATAAAGATATACAAAAATCTGCAATAGAGTATTTGAACTCTAAAGTAGCTACAAGTAAAAAACTTCTTAGATATACTTTAGAAAATGAGGACTTTAGTTTAGTTAAAAACTCACTCAGTAACTTTAAAGGTATAAATAAATTTTATACAATTAACAAATATCTTCCAAAAAAAGCTAGATATAGAGTAGATATGACACCATTACTAATGGCTATTCAAAATGATGATATTGTTTTTGCAAAAGAGCTTATTAGGTATGGTGCTGATATAAATTTGGCAAACTCACGAGGTGAGACGCCAATACTATGTGCTATGAGAAATGAAAATATAGAGTTTGTAAAAGAGTTAATGAAGATGGGTGCAGATACAAGTGTCCTTGATAATGAAGGAAATAGTATCTTTAGTTATGCCATAAAAGCTAATAAAGAGGATATTGCTATAAAAGTACTGAAAAATAAAAATTTTAATATACATCAACTTGTTGATGGGGAAGTTTTTCAAGAAAAGTTTGCAGTTTATCCCGAGTATATAAGCAAAATAAAATATAAAAATAAAGTTTTTACTTATTTACATATAGCAGCTAGATATGGTGCAAATAAAGTACTAAAAAAACTTATAAAAATGGGTCTTGATGTAAATGTAAAAATGAAAGACAAAGGGCTCTCTTTAGATACCCTTGGAATTGCAGCAAGATTTTCAAGTTATAATAGTGTTGATTTACTTTTAAAATATGGTGCAAATCCTTATGTTGTCTATACAAACCCTCATCCTGAAGGAAATTATGGATTATATTATTGGGGTGGTTTATCTGCTAAGTATACACTCTTAAGTATGGTTATTTGTAGTGAGCATATTGATGAAAAACTTTTAGATAATTTGTTAAGTTTAAAAAATGCAAAATGGTATGTAGAAAATGAAAGTGAATATTTTTATTATTATCTGTTACAAAGGCAAAAAGCAAGTAAAAATAAAAAAGGTGTATATAAAAAAGTATTAGACTATTTTGATACAAATAATTTTAAAAATATGGATGAGATACGAAAAAAGTTTGAAAAACTCTCTTCAAATCTATATTATTCGACAGGAGTGCGACTGCACAAATAAGAATTAAGTTGAGAAGGAGGAAGAGGTAGCGGATTATGGATTGTGGATAAGTGTAAAGACCCTCTTCCTGTGAATAAAAGTATATCAGAAAAAAATACCATTTTTGTGCCATTTTTGGTATTTTTTAATTTTATCCTACTTTAAAACTTTTTTTTGTTTTACAATGCTCTTTTAAAAAGCAATCAGTCTCACATCTTGGGTTTATGGCCTTACATATGTATCGTCCAAAAAGAACCATAGCTTGGTGAAGTATATGTAAATCTGTTTTAAATTTTTTTGTTAATTCTTCTTCTGTTTTGATTGCTGTTTTGGCACTACTAAGTCCTAATCTATGAGCAACTCTAAAAACATGAGTATCAACAGCCATCAAATTTGCATTGGCATACTCAATCATGACAACGTGAGCAGTTTTTTGACCTACTCCTGCTAGTGTTACTAATTCTTTTTCATTTAGAGGTATTTCTTCATCAAAATTTTCTATGACAGTATTTGCCATTTTAATAAGATTTTTTGCTTTATTGTTAAAAAAAGAGCAAGATTTTATAATCTCTTTTACATCATCTATATCTGCACTAGCCAATGTTTTTACATTTGGGTACTTTTTAAATAAAGCAGGGGTAATGAGATTTACTCTTTTATCTGTACATTGTGCTGAAAGCATTACGGCTATAATAAGCTCATATAAATTTTCATAATTCAACTCTGTGACGGCATTTTCGTAGTTTTTAATAAATAGATTTTTAATATTTTCTATTTCAATTTTTGTTGCTTTTTTCATTTTTTTAGTATAGCAAAATGTTAATTAATTATTTACATTCATGATATATAATCATACTTTAATTGAAACATTAGTAAAATGTTACAAACTTAAACAACAAGGAAGATTATGAAGAAGATTATTATAGGTACACTAGCAACATTTGCTGTGAGTGTTAGCCTAAATGCAGCAGTATATGCTACTGTAAATGGAGAAGAAGTTACAGATAAAGATGTAGCAAGTCTTATGAGAGCAATGCCTGGAACAAAGTTTAGTCAACTGCAACCAGCACAACAAAAGAAGGTTGTTGACCAAGCTATAGAGAGAAAACTTTTATCTAAAGAGGCATTTAATTCAGGAATTGAAAAAGATGCTGATTATATTAAGACATTAAATGCAATAAAATCAGATATAGCACTTGAAATTTGGATGAAGAGAGTATTTGAAAAGATAAAAGTTTCTGAGAAAGAAGCAAAAGCATACTTTGATAAAAACAAAGACAAATTCATAAAACCAGAAACTGTTAAAGCAAGACATATAGTTGTAGCTGATGAAAAAACTGCAAAAGATATAATAAAAGAGCTTAGTGGTCTTAGTGGAGAAGCACTTGTAAAGAAGTTTATTGAGCTTGCAAAAACAAAATCAACAGGACCTAGTGGTGCAAATGGTGGTGATTTAGGAT
>CAZBPU010000090.1:0-7627 GCA_964493845.1 uncultured Sulfurospirillum sp. | reverse complement strand
GACCATTGAGGGATAAGACCAAGTCCAATAGAACCTGCTTGTCCTCCCATCCATAAAAATTGAACTGCAATTCTACTCATCTCTAAAACCATTGTTCTTATGTATTTTGCTTTTTCACTAAGTTCAAGTCCAGTCAGAGTCTCTACAGCTCTCGCATAGTTCTCTTCATTTGGGTCAGGCTCTGGTACACAAATCCTACAAACAATAGTAAAACCTTGGATAACAGTTCGTCTCTCTATAAGTTTTTCAAAACCACGGTGAAGATAACCTACGTGAGTCTGTGCTCTTTGGATTGTTTCACCTATGAGGTCAAGTTCAACACTCATATTACCTGTAATTCCTGGGTGTTGAGGACCGTGAAATATTTTAACTATTTTTTGAGTATCATTCATCATTTGATTCCTCTTTATCCTCTTGTGCAGCAGCTTCGGCTTCTGCTTTTAGTTTTGCAGCTTTTTTAGCCTCTTTTTTCTTTTTCATCTCTACTTTAACATCTAAGTTATCATCTCTTTGATTTTTTCTAAATGGGTCCATACCTTCTACATATTTTAAGGTATCAAAATCTCTTCTTAGAGGTGGTATATCATCCCAATATTCTAAAGCAAAATCAATAAGAGTAGGATGACCTGGAAAATCAACACCTAACATCTCATGCATCTCTCTCTCCATGATTTCAGCTTGAGGCCAAATACGATGCATAGTTGGTAGAGTTGCTTCTTCTCTATCTATAAATGTTTGAATCATAAGAACATGGTCTCTTTTAGCAGTTTGCAGACAGTATGTTATACAAAATTTTTCATCTTCTATATCATCTCTGTAGTTGATAGAATCAAGAGTTATATAGTTAAATTCATTTAAACATCTTAAAAGTGAAGATTCCAAATCTTGAAAATCTACACTTATCTTATATAAATGCTCATTTTTTTGTTCTATCTCAATAGATAATTTTTTAAGTCTTTCTATCATGCAACACCTCCACTATTCATATTGTACCAGTCTGTATCATAAGATGGCTCTATATGACCACCCAATGCTTTATTTTGTCTTGCTTTATACTGTTCAAGTTCTCTATCGTATTTTTCCCATCCAGCTTCTTCGCCATTTTGAATTCTCTCTTGAAGAAGTATAAATCCTTCTATAACAGCTTCTGGTCTAGGCATACATCCATTAACAGATACATCAATAGGTAAAAAGTCATCTAGTTTTTTAATAGTATTGTAAGAGTCCCAATACATTCCTCCATTGATAGGACAGCTTCCAAGTGTTATGATATATCTAGGTTTTTGCATCTGTTCATAAGTTCTTATTACTCTTCTTAGAGTTTTAAATGCTAAATAACCAGATAGTATAATAACATCTGCTTGTCTAGGCGTTGCAACACCTGTTATACCCATTCTTTCTGCATCATATCTACTTGTAAAGGTTGGAGGCATCTCAATCGCACCACAACCTGTTCCATAAGCTACCACAAAAATACTTTTACTTCTAAACCATTTGATAGCCTCTTCTATAAGAGATTGAGCACTTTTAGTACCTTTTTCTTCCATACTACATTTAAAGTCGTCACCATGAAAACCAATTTCCATATCTTTCTCCTATCCAAACCAAATAATTCTAACTAATCCAATAAGTCCGATTAGTGTAGGTATCTTCATTAAAAAATCAACTGCTTGATCTACTTTATATCTTCCATAAACAACACCAATAAATATAATGGATACAAATATAGCAAGTGTTTTAAGTACTAGTATAACAAGATTGTCCGCACCACCTAAAAACAGATCAACGATAAGTACCAGCTTTGCAAATGCAAAGATAGAGCCTTGGCTCATAAGAAGTGCTAAAAATTTACCACTAAATTCTGTTGCTGGTCCTGAGTAGACTTCTTGAGGAGCTCCTGGTATATCAAAAGGAGATGCTCCCATAAAACCTACCATTGAAATCATAGCTGCAATAAAAAGAAAAGGGTGATTTATAACATTCCAACCTTCAGCTGCTTGAGAGTGCATGATGTCAACTATGTCGCTACTTCCATTTGCTATGATAAGAGCTACAATGGCTATATAAAAAGGAAGTTCAAGTCCTAAGAGTCTAGTTAAACCTCTTGTTACACCCATAACACCAAAAGGATTTCCACCTGTTCCTACTGCAAGTGCATTGCCAAGAGGTCCTAAAACCATCACATAGAGTAGTATGAAAAGATTGCCACTAGAAGTTATGCTTCTTAAGTACTCACCATCACTAAAAAGTGGAACCATGATAAGAGTTAAAACAGCACCTGTTGCCATGATGATTGGTCCTAGATAAAACATCCAACCATAACTTACACTATTTTCTTTTCCAAACAGTTTTATACTGTCATAAAAAGATTGGTATATTGTTGGACCATATCTACCTTGGATTCTTGCTGTTATATTTCTATACAATCCATAGTATATAAAACCAACGGCGTAAGCTAATATTATAAGTAAAATAAGTTGTAAAATCATTATTGAACTCCTATAAAAAATAGAGTGCTGAAAAACAGTAGTATTATGATAGCTGTATTGTGTATATTGCCATAATACATTCTGCTAAATAGTTCAGATGTTTTTTTAGTTTGAGTTGCTAAAAACTCATAAAAGTGAGATGAACTTCTTCTTAATACAGCACCAACAACAGCTATCCTATGAATCTCTGTTCCCATACCATAACCATAGTGTAAAGGAGTTTTCTCATTAGGTATCTCACCACAATAACTTATATCAAATCTATCTACATTTTTGACCATTTTTGAGCGTAGACTAAGTATAAGTAATAGTATAAGAATAAATATAATAGCAAATGCACTCATAACAAATAATCCATTGAAATCACCAACAGCACTTGGCATAATGCCAAAATTTTCTACATTTAGTGGTAGCATTAAGAACTGTTTTAGTATAGGATTTATCATTTGTATAAAAACACCTGGAAAAGTTCCGATTGCCATTAGTAAAATTGCTAAGATAACTTGAGGGATAAGATAACTTATATGTACCTCTTTTTGGTCTTGTAAACCTTCAGAGTTTGGATGACCTAAGTAGATTCCATATACAAGTTTGTAACAGTAAAGAAATGATGCTGCTCCAGAAAATAGCATACCAACAAGAAGTATTGCAAATTTTGTATCTATAAAAGCGTTATAAATCATAAACTTTGAAGCAAATCCACCAAGAGGAGGCATACCAGCAAGTGCAATGATACCAATAAGTAACATTACAAATGATACAGGAGTTCTATAAATCAATCCTCCAAGTTCACTAAATTTACTTTTACCAGTTTGAGCTATAATCGCTGCAACATTGATAAAGAGTAAAAGTTTTATAACTGTATGAAGCAAAGTATGATATAAAGCTCCATAAACTCCATAAACAGTACCAAGTCCAATCGCTGCAACTATATAACCAAGTTGAGCTATAGAAGAGTATGCCAGAAGTCTTTTTATCTCATCTTGAGTAATAGCTTTAAAAGTTGCAATTATAGAAGTAGTAATACCAATAACTGCTAAAGTATAACCAAAACTACTTCCATTTAGTATAGCGCCAAACATAACTTTAAGTTGATGGTAGCCAACAATTTCACCAAAGATTAAAAATAGTCCATATATCCCCATTTTTGACATAACGGCAGAAAGAACAGAACTAAAAAGATCAGGTGCTTTCTCATAAGCATCAACTACCCAATAATGAAGTCCAATCACACCTGTTTTTATAAAAAAACTAAGTGAAAAAAGTACAAGTATAGTTACTTGTATATCAAATGGAATAGAAAGAAATGAGTTTGATATCTTTTGGAAATCAAATGAGCCTACATTAGCATAAGCTATAACCATACCAGCTATTAAGAAAAATGCAGAAGCTAGTGAAAATAATATATATTTTTGCATTGTTTTTGTATCTGCTTTTTGAGATTTTGATATAAGAAAATAACTACTCCAAGTCATAATCTCCCAACCTATAAAGAGGGTGATAAAATCTCCAGCAAATACTATAAGAAGCATTGCAAATGAGAGTAAAAGTTGAAGTAAAAAATAGCTACATGTAAGCTTTTTTGTTTTTTGTGCTATTGTCACTAAAAATATAGATATTAAACTCAAATATGCGAAAAATGTTCCAAGAGGAGTTTGTCTAAGAGTTAATGTAAACTCATTTGTTAAAACTAGACTCATATCTATATGTCCACTATACTGATACAAAAATAGAATCGGTAATAAATTTATTAGTAAAAAGACTGAATTCATAGTCCAACTCCTAATGCTAAGTTTAGATAGTTAGCAGGGTGCAAAAGTGCATTGGTTGCTAAATCTGTAAAATGAATAAGAAGCGATGGCATAAGTCCAAAAAGTAGGATTAGACCAGCTAATATGCTTAGTAAAACATAGTTTATGGCTCCAACACTTACTTCTTTTTTCATAGTTTGTTTGTTGTTCATCATAGTTATAAGTCTAAAGAAATAGACAGCTTCTATGATAGAAACAATCAATATAAAAGCAATAGCTGTATAATTACCTGCTATTGCAAAACCTTTTAAAATTAAAATCTTTCCAACAAATCCACTAAAAGGAGGGATTCCAAGTATAGATAAAAATGCGATTATAAAAATAACAGATAAAAACTTAGATTTAAAATCTCCAAATATACTGATATTTGTATGTTTAAATTTACTTATTAAGATACCAAGAGCTAAAAATATTAATAACTTTCCAAGAGAGTGACTTGTCAGATGGAAAAGTGCTCCAGATATAATCTCACTTGAGTTTGAAGAAAGTGCTAAAAACAAGATACCAAGTTGTCCTAGAGTTGAGTAAGCAAACAGTCTTTTTACATCTTTTTGATTTAGTGCAGTGAGCTCTGAAACTAAGAAAGTAATAGCGCCCAAAGTCATGATAAAAAGAGTATATTTTTCACTCAAACCAAATAGGTAAAAAAGATGAAAAAATACAAAAAGATAAGCTTTTGATACAACTGAACTAAAAAGACCAGCTACATGAGAACTACTTCCTTGATAAATATCGGGAACCCAAAAGTTAAGTGGAAAAAGTTCTGCTTTTGTACCAAAACCTATAAAAAGCATAAGTGCTATTAAAGCAGCTATTTTAGGATCAATCTCTGAGTATCTTTGTGCAATTAAGCCTATGTTTACAGTTCCTATTTGAAGATAAATCAACATTATTGCAAAAACTATAAAGATTGATGCAATTGAGCCTATGATAAGGTACTTTATACCACCTTCAAGAGCTTTTTTATCTCTGTTGTAAGCGGCAAGTGAATATGAGCTAATACCTACTATCTCAAAAAAGATATAAACATTAAAGATATCACAGCTAAGTATCATGCCAATACTACCAGAAATGAGCATGTGAAAGAAGACATAAAATCTTGCTTCATTTTTAGAATCATTCTCTTTGAAGTACCATAACATATATAGTGATACTATAAATCCACAAAATGTAAAGATAAGCAAAAATAGAAGTGAAAAGTTATCTAATATAAAAGCAATTCCCAAAGGAGGGGCAATTGAAAATTGTGATATTTGTGGCATAGCCATTTTTGTATATTGAAAAGATTGTATAAAGAGGATAGCGTTTAGTAAAACAGAACTACCTCTTAAGCCAAATGCTCCAAACTTTTTAAAAAGTGGAGTTAAAAATGAAAAAATTACAGGAAGTAAAAAATAGTAACCTAAGCTCATATCAATCCTTCAATTCGTTCATTTTAGAGATATCATTTGTACCAGTAAGTTTAAAATACTCGATACCAAATGATAATCCAAGTGCTAAAATCGCAAGCCCAATAACGATGGTTGTAAGAATCATCGCTTGAGGCACAGGATCTACCATGTTTGTAAAAGTTTTTATGTTTTCATCTACAATAGGAGCAGTAAAACTTGCTTTATAATGAAGTCCTATAAAAAACAGAAATAGAGCTGACTCCATCATTGCAAAAGAGACTAAAACTTTTACTAAATTTTTTTGTGTAAATACGCCATAAAGTCCTATGGTAAAAAGTGACATAGAACCTAGTATTACTATTGTATGTATAGTTTGTGTAGAATTAAAAAAATCAAGCATTTTGTGCCTCTCTTTTTATAAAATATTCTATGATGACAGTCATTTCACTGCCAACTTTGATACCAACGATAATGTAAATAATAGGAATAATACCACCACTTACAAGCTCACCAATTTGACCAATAGGATGAGGTAAAAAGTTTCCAAATAAAATGTTTAATTTAAATAAACCAATAATTCCAACTAAAACATAACTAACTCCACTAATAGACTCTCCAAAAGTTAAGATACTATGTTTTAAGTCCATATTTGGATTTGCTAAAAATAGAAGTAGAAATGCACTAGCTATAACAACACCACCTTGAAAACCACCACCAGGACTTAAGTGTCCATGAATGATGATATAAGTACCAAAAAGTACAATAACGCTGAGTAGAAGTTTGCTTCCCACTCTTAAAATAAAACTGTCTCGTTCTGGAATTTTGCAATACATTCTTTTAGAAGATGATAACATCAAAGAGATACCAGTAGTTGCTAAAAAAAGTACAGTAACTTCACCAAGGGTATCAATACCTCTAAAAAAGGTTACAACAGTTGTAACTGCATTTGCTGAGGCTGTTTGCATATTTAGTGCTAAAAATAGTTCACCAACACTTTGATGAATATCAGTTTTTATGTTAAAGAGCATACTTACAATAGATATCATAAGAACAGAAGATAGAAGGGATAAAACTATATGTTTAAGTCTTAAGTCTTTTTTTAAGTTCATGATTGTATCTCCTCTTTCGTTGTATGTCTTATACCAAGTAAAAAGATAACAGTACTAATGCCTGTACCAATAACGGCCTCAGTAAGAGCAACGTCTGGTGCTTGAAAAAGTAAAAACAAAACAACACTACCAAGCCCAACACCCATAAAAAAGATAACAGAAGTTGTAATATCTTTTGCTAAGATTGAAGCAATGGCAACTATAATGATAGACATAAAAGTAAATAAAATCAGTATCCCTATCATAATTTTTCTCCTTTTAAGGCATCTGCGCCACTTGTGTTATAAACATCTTTTTTAAATCTTTTATATATACTCATTGAGAGTATAGATGAAGATATAGGATTTGTTATAAGAATAAACACAGCAAGAACGACAAGTTTTAGAGTCCACTGTGGCACAAAACAAGCTACACTTAAGATGACAAGTAAAGAGCCAAGTGTTGAAGCTTTTGTAGCAGCTTGCATCCTTGTTAAAGCATCAGGCATACGAAGAAGACCCAAAGCACTTATAAAAAACAAAATCACCCCTAAAAACCCAAGAATATATCCTAAAATATTTAACATTATAACTCCTTGTCCAAAAACTTGGCAAACACTACTGTTCCTATAAATCCCATTAATCCAAAAACAAAAGCCAAGTCTAAATACAAGCTTTTGTTGAAGTAAAAGGATAAAACAACAAGAAGTGATGTAGCTATAACACTCATAGAATCAAAAGCTATAACTCTATCTGCTAGAGTAGGACCTTTGAGAAAACGAATAAGTGTCAAGACCAAGGATAACGCAATGAGTAAAATCAAAACATTAAGCATCATTACCTCACTTT
>CAZBPU010000089.1:0-7715 GCA_964493845.1 uncultured Sulfurospirillum sp. | reverse complement strand
TATATAAAGAACTTTCTACTTCTTTTTTATTCATTACTTTTTGAACAACTTCTTGCCCTTTTTTAAATGGGTCATATTTTACTTTTGTTACAAGAGTTTTTTCTATGGGTTCAATAAGCTTTTGTGTTCGTGATGTTAAATCTTCTGCATATAGACTTAGAACTATACTAAATATTAAAAATATCTTCATAATCCAACTCCATAAGCATTAATCTCTAAACTAAACTCTACACTATCTTTTACTAAAGTCATCTCTATCAACTTAAACTCTAAAAGTGTATTAAAATTCTCTATATATTGTATTAGTGCCAATATATTATTATACCTACCAGAGCCATTTATAATAATACTTTTCTTTTGTTTAATTATACTAGTTGAGTCGTCTTTTAAATCACCACTTTTAAGCGAAATGATTTTCAAATCTCTCTCTACACTAAATCTCAGAATATCATCTAAAGTATTTGCCCAATGCATATCATCAAAAAATGCATATTTTATTTTGTATATATTTGACATAATATAATTGATTTCTTCTTTTTGAGCACTAAGTTCTTCTTTTTTTATTAAAAGTTCTTTACTCTTTTGTGATAGTTGTTTTTTAAGCCTATTTGTACTGTTTTTACTTAAACTAAGTTGTAAAGAGTCCACACTGTTCTGTAGTTCAGTCTGACGCTCTAGCATAGGTACCGCAAATTGATTTAATAAAAAGCCAATTACTATAATAAATGAAGCAAATATCATCAACTTTTGGTTTTTATCTACTGACATCAAATACTTATCAAATGCTTTCATTTTTTAATCTCAATTGTACTAATATATATATCTTTATCCGATTTTATTTCATCAGTTGTTATACCAATAAAACCACTTTTCATCAAATCTTCCATAAACTTAGCAATATTATCTCTTTTTCTGTACTCCGCTATAATCTCTACACTCATACTATCTTTTCCTGTTAACGTTATGTTTGTTGTAGAGAGTGAATATCTCTTTAAAAGTCTGTTTACATCAAGTATAAAACGACTATAACTTTTTTTTGTATCTCTTAGATTTTCTAGCTGAGTTATACTAAACTTTATATTTTCAACTCTTTTATCCATATCAGCTTTTTTATCTAATACTTCTTTTAATTCTTTATTTACAATACTTATCTTTTTTTTATATCTATTTTCAGTTTTTTTCATTGCATTGTATTGTTGTTGTAATGTATCTTTTTGTTTCTGTAATTCATTGTTTTTATACCAAACTAAAGCTACAAAGGCCGAGCTTATAGATATTATTAAAAATACTGTAAGTAAAACCTTACCTGATTCTTTTTTATAAAAAGCTGGTTCTTTTTCAAATATAGTTAAGTTATGTCTAAAATCTTTTGTTTCATACTTGTCATATATATACGAAGTTACAATCTTTTCAAAAAAGTTTCCATCTTCCTTGTTTTTAAAGATATTAAAATCACGTACTTCAACCTCATCCATACCAAACTTTTTTACAAATTCTCGCGCCCCTTTTAGGCGTCCATTTTGCATACCTAGAAAAATTCTGTCTACTTTTTCAAAGCCAAATACACTTCTATTGTAAACAACTATATCATTTATTTTTGTAAGCATAGAAGCAAAAATAGACTCTAACTCGTTGAAAAGTATAGTCTCTCCCCGCTCATAAGTTGAGCTATCAAGCCCCTTGGTAAAAAGATGCTCTTTTAAAGCTTCTATCGTTATATCAACTCCAGCAACTTCAAGTTTTTTAACTATTTCATCAAGATTGATAAGTGATTTTGTTGATAGATAATTACCATCTTTATAAATACTTAAAAATGATTCATGTTCATCAATATATACAAATAAATCATTTTTTTCTTCTATTATTTTATTTTTATATAGTGTAGTAAATGAGAGAAAAGGGAGAGCTAAAAAATCTATATGTTTAGTTTTATTAAATACAGGATATAAAGAGTCAGATATTCTATCAACTTCGACAGCAAATGCTTCTATCAAGATACTTTCTTCGAAATCTAACTCTTTTTTAATATAAGCTATTTTATATTTCTTTTGTAAATCTAAGCCTGCATCATCATACATCTTAATCTCTACATTAGTCTTAAGCTCATCTTCACTTATGCTTTCTGGAACTTTAAAACTATGCAAAATAACATCACTATAAGATAAACGTGAACCTATGAAAGATTTTTTGTCGAATCTATTTCCAAAAGATTTACCATCATAAGTGATAAGTATATTATCAAACGGATCTATATAAGTAAGTGTGCCTGTATTAGCCATACAAAACCTTAGTGTTTTTATTAGTTATTTAGTGTAACATAACCTGACATTGGAAAAACTGAAATTGTCTTATAATCCCCATTATATGTGACATTTATATCTTTTTTTACAAGCAAAAGCTGTGCCAATGTAGTATCATATGGTCTACCATATTCATCAAAACATATATTTGTAACTTCTTCTACATGTAAAGAGTTGTCTAATGTTATACAAGTTGTATTATCTTCCTTACTCCACAATGCTTCAAAACCATTTATGTCTTTTCCTATTGCATTTTTTTGAGTCTCTTTTATCTGCATTGTTATTTCATTTGTGTACTGAAGAAGTCTATTGTCTGGGAGTATATTACCTGCTATAGAAGCCAATATCCCCATAAGAACTATAACAAAAATAAGTTCTATCATAGAGAAACCACTTCGTAGTAATTTTGAATTTTTCAATTCATCATTTAACATTAAACATTTAAAATTATTGCTCATGGCCTTTGTAGTGTCCTTCTTGTTAGTTTTATCTCTTTTTTTGCATTTTTTGGATGAGTTGCATTTGTTTCAACTACAACTTCTAACATAACCATACCATGAGAATCATCACTTTGTATTGGCTCACATAAAGTTCCACAATAATTACAATCTGCACTATTTTCAAGTAAATAATATTTGGTTATATTTATATCCGCTGTAAACCTTTTATCACTAGAAATTATACTAACTTCTTCAAGACAACTATTTGTACTATTTCTATCATATCCACTTATAGCAAGTAGACTCATCTCAACTGCACTATTCATAAAAAGCTCAACTGATTCTCGTACATAGATATCTGACGTTTGCTTTACAGAAACTGTAGCATATTTCATAGCCACAACTAAAATACCACTTACCATCACTATAACCAATAAGGCTTGAAGTATTCCAAATCCTCTACGCATCAAAACACCACCTTTTGCTTTGAAATTGTTATTGGATTTTCATTACCTCTTTTTGGAACATTTCTTTGCATAGTAAGGTTAAAAAATATACTTCCGTTAAGTAAATCTATCTCAAAACCTGTTACCTCTTTAGCAAGAGTTGTTACATTGGCATCTGTACAAAAAGTTTCACCTTTCCATGGTCTATAATTATAAAAAAAGTAAAGTGTATTTGTTTCATTGGCATCACTTCGACAGCTTATATCTTCTCCTCTTGCTACAGCATATGCAGAATCAACTATATAATACTTTTCATATATCTCATTTGGTTTTGTTTTTAAGACTATATTTTTGCCACTTGAATTGTTATCTATATTAAAAACTCTATTTGCACTATTTCCATGCCATCCAAAAGTTGAGTTAAAATCACTTGAGTAAACTATAGAGCCATCATCAAAAGTCCCTGCAAAAATTAATGAGACTATATTATTGTCAAAGACATTGTTTGTTATGTTAAATTTTTTTTGAGTAGTTGAAGCTAATAAAGAGACATCTGTATCTGGGGAAACTAATGTTAAAGAGGTCGCATTTGAGTCATCCAAATCTACAAAACCACTATAATCTCCCTTTTTAAAAGACTCTGAACTAACTCCTATCCATTCTAAAATATGATATGTTGAATTTAATGCATATATAGATTCAAATTTTGAACTATTATCATCATAACCTATAACTGAGCTTGGTACTCTATCGTAAAGCAAAGCAGAAATTTGGTTGACTATGATTTGAGAATCTAAAGATAAATCACTTAAGGCTTGACTCTTTGCTACTCTTAAATAAAGATGTTTCAATGAAACAAAAGTTCCAGTAGATAGTACCCCAAGTATAACTATAACCATAATCATCTCTACAAGAGTAAAAGCACGTAATTTCACTACCAACTCCTCTTGTTTAGTATCATTTGTCCTATATTTGATGAAACATAACTAAACTGTGTAAGTTGTCTATGATCTCCTCTTTTTCCTGCATAATAAACTATAATATCTAACTTTTTTAAACTTGTACTACTATTGGTTTCACTTTCATTTGATAAGTCAAAAGTTATTTTTGTTCCATTACGAGTAAAATTATCGCTCAAGTATACTACTTTTGTTTCTAGTCTATATGGCTCTACAGATATATTGTTTTCACTTTTAAAATCATCAAAGTCATTATAATTATCATAGCTAATTTCTCCATCTGCTCCTAAAGAAGAAGTCAAATTCTGTTCACAGTTTCTAGATCCTATAAAACCTCCTACTCTTCTAAAAGTAGTGGTATTACATATAAAATTTGTACTATTTACATGTAATATATCAGATGAATTTGTATTTGCTTCATCCCATGGAAGTCTTGAAATCATACTTACCATTGAAACTCCATTGAAAAGTGCGTCTTGACGAATTGTAAAACTATCAGCTTTGTTGAGAGACAAAACAACCTTGGGAATAACAGTGAACACTATGGCAATTATAACAATAGTAAAAATAAGTTCTATCAAAGATAAACCACGTCTCATCTAAATGTTTTCACTCCTATCTTCTGTTTTGTAGCATTATAATCACTTCCAATTGTACTTCCTTTAAAATCTCCACTTTGAATTCCACTTGTTCCATCTGCATCGATATATCGATACTCAAAACATGGATGATAACTACAATCACTTACACTATCATAGCTATTGTACTTACTATACCACAACCACCTAGGTATATCTAGATGTATCATAGCACTATCTGACTTACTCCAACTATTTGTCATATCAAAACTTATAGCTCCCGATAACATAGCCGCTATATTTGTTACACTTACTCCACTTTTATTTGTATTATAAGTAAAGTCAGTTTTTGGTGTAAAACTCATCGTTGTATTTGTATCTGCCTCATTTACATACCAATTTAGACTATTTTGTTTATATTTACCAAGTTTATAGACTTCTACATGTAAAGAGTGTGGGGCAACTTGTTTATTGGTACTCAAATCTTCTGTTTTTACCCGTCCATAGTAAAAATCTCTATCTAAACTAACTGCTACATTATTTTCTTCTTTTGCTATATCTGAACTCTCTATACTTACCTCTCTAAGACCAATCTGTATGGGTTCATAAGGGGTTTTATAATCACGTTCTATATTTAAATCATACTCTACATCTGCTTTTGAATTTACAAAAGAAGCTTTTGGGATAGTTATAGTTCTATTTATATCTGATATATTATGTGTTGTATTATTGTCATATTTTATCTTTACATTGTTATTTGTATTTTCAACACTAAAGTGAGTCTTTACATCTACATTTTTAGAGTAACAAGCATCTGTAAAATTTTTAACCAAATTATGCTGCATATCATTTGCTAAAACTGAAAACTTTACTTTTTGAGATATATCATCTACATCAGCCATGTATAACCAACCAGTCTGATACTCTACATTTGTAACATTTAATTCATATGGTTTTATAACCATACTAGCACTAAATGGTGCTATAAGCCTATCACTATCACTTGTATCATTTTTATCTACTATAGCAAATTCACTTCCTAATTTCTCTTTTATAGTTATATTTATATCTCCTACATCACTATAGTTTATATCTACACTATTTTTTAATCCATTTTCAAAACTAAAAGGCGTTACATGTAAAGTACCGTTGAAACAATTTGATTTAGATATATTGGCTTCAACTATAAAAGAAGAATTTAGAGTTTCATTATAATCAACCACATTGCCTGCATCAAAATCAGTGCTAAAATTTTCTCCTGCATATCCTATAGTTGGAAGTGTTAAGTTAAACTTATCAGGGCGAATTGCAAAGTTATCTGTTGATTTTGTAGAGTTAGTTTCATTGTTAAGTGGACAACTCTGTGTTACATTATCTTTCCATACTATCTGAACTTTAGCATTTTTATCTGCTTTTGTTACATTAAAAGTTGCATTTAGCTTATCATCATTAGAAAATTGTAATTTCTCCCATGATGTTAAGTTTTTATCTGAACTATTAACTATTCTTACACATACGGAACCATTGTAATCTTGTAAAGCATCATTTGTCTCATTGATAGAAGCTATACTCAAATCAAAATTCTGATAACTTTTTTTTGTACTTATTGTTCTGTTGTTTATATCTTTTGCTATATCCCATGCATCAAATTTATAATTTACTGTAGTGGTGTTATCTTCTTGCCCAAGAGTTCCACAACTAATAGCACTTATTGTTAAATCATCTAATGAGTGATAATTTATAGAACCTCCCGTAGATCCAGTTAAACTAAATTTAAAATCTGATGGAGAAGTAGTATCTTGCGTTACGTCATACCAATCTATAATAATTTCATAACCATTACCTGCATCTCTTTCTACCTTTAGCATTGTTCTTGAATTTCTTGTATCAATACTTATCTTATATTTATAATGCTGTGCAACACTACTATCTATACCAGGACTTAAAGTCTCTGTTCCTATTATATACTTATATCCATCTGTACCATCACCATATCCTCTTATAGCTACAGAATCTTTTTTAAACCCAGGCCCTCCCTCTCTTCCTTCTGTTGGATTTGAAAAGTTACCATACTCATCAAGACCAATTCCAAGCCAACCACCTTTAAAACCATGCAAACCACTTCTTTGTGCATAGCCCAAAGATCCGCCATATGCACCCGCTATACCAGAGACATTTGAGTCTATCAAAGGATCTACCACGCTTGCATCCGCTAGTGCTACTGTAACACCATCTGCTCCTTCTCCATTATTTCCATATGCATTATGCTCAAACTCTATTTCTACATAGTTATCTGCTGATGGAAATTTACCACTAAGAGTAACACCTGTTGCAATATTATTATTTTTTTCAGTCAAAATCATCTTATTTGATTCTATTTGAGGAGTATAATTTTTTTTCTTTATAATAGTCCACTTATCTCCAAGTTCTGCCCTGTCAAAATTATCGGTATAGCATTGATTTAAATTCACACAATTTTGAGGACTTCTTGTAGTTCCATCATAATTTTTACCGCTATTTTCATTATTGTAAATATCACTTATCTGTGCATCAGTTAACTTGCTATCAAATATATCTAATTCATCAACAAAACCAACAAAATTTTGATTACCATTTTGAAAACCTCCGCCTACACTGTCTTGTTCCTGACCCATCAAAAAAGAATTTTCAGCTATATTTAAAGCTCCACTATTATAAGTATTACTTGTTTTACAATCTATTAAATTAGCATCAACATAAACACATACAGTTTTATCATGCCTTGTTAAAAATATTTGATGCCAATGATTATCTGTCACTTTATTGCTAGAGATATCATAACTTACACCACTGCCTGTATTGCCCTTAACATTTACATGTATTTCATCATCACCATCAAGATAAAGTTCAAACTCGTTATCGTTACTGTGCTCATTATCTGACAAAGCTTGCAATATTTCCTGTTGACCACTTGTATTTGCAGTTTTAACCCAAATACTTACAGAAAAATCAT
>CAZBPU010000088.1:3862-7765 GCA_964493845.1 uncultured Sulfurospirillum sp. | reverse complement strand
CTATTTTTGTATCCAAAGAACAAACTAAAGAATCATTCACAGCTACAGCACAAATATCAAGCCACTCTTGAAGCTCTTTATCGTCTTTAAACATCTCTTTTAAATCATTCAAGTTATTTATATCTACTTCTATACTCTCTCTATTTAAAGGTCCTAAAAATTCTATTTTTGCCATATTATATATCCTTACTTATATTTATTATATCTTTTATAAGTTCATTTACTCTATTTTTTCTTGAATCCCAAGAGAAAACAAATCTATTTGAACCGCCTATAAAAGCATGAAAAATCCATCCTCTTTTTTTAAGTTCTACCTCTATCTCTGGACTAAGTTTTATAAAAACTTCATTTGCATCAACAGGAAACATCAGATGAACTCCATCTAAATTTTCAACTGACTCAGCAAAATATAATGCCATTTTATTTGCATTTTTTGCATTCTTTAGCCATACACCATTATCTAAAAGTCCAAGCCATTGAGCTGAAATAAATCTCATTTTTGAAGCTAATTGTCCGGCTTGTTTTACTCGATACTCAAAATCTTCTGCTAAAGTTTTATTAAAAAATACAACAGCTTCACCAAATGCCATTCCATTTTTTGTTCCACCAAAACTAAGAACATCAACTCCTGACTTCCAAGTCATCTCTGCAGGTGTACAATCTAAAGTAACTAAAGCATTTGCAAATCTAGCACCATCCATATGAATTTTCAAATTAAACTTATCTGCAACTTTTTTTATAGCTTTTATCTCTTTTATAGAGTAAGTTACCCCTACCTCATTTGATTGAGTAATACTTATGACTTTTGGTTTAGGATAGTGAATATCAGTCCTTTTTGTTGCTAATTCTTCTATATTTGTAGGATTTAATTTTCCATTTTCACCACTTGTAAGAAGTAGTTTTGAACCATTTGATGCAAACTCTGGTGCACCACATTCATCTGTTTCTATATGAGCTACCTCATGACAAATCACACTATGATACGACTGACATAATGATGCTAAACTTAGTGAATTTGCTGCTGTTCCATTAAAAACAAAGAATACTTCACACTCACACTCAAAAATCTCTCTTATCTTTTGTGAAATTCTATGCGTATACTCGTCATTTCCATATGCTGGAGCTGAGCCTGAGTTTGATTCTATCATAGCATTTAAAACTTCTGGACAAATACCTGAGTAATTGTCACTACCAAATTGTGTCATCTGAATTCCCCTTTTTAAGAAGATATATCTCCTTAAAAAAATTTATATTATTTAATTTTTTTATTATAAAGATTATACCAAAATAAGTTTAAGTATCTTAGTGGTATAATCCACATAATTTTTTTAGAAAGTTGCAAAATGATTTTTGGTAAAATCGACTATATAAATCTACTTCCTTTTCATATATACTTAAAAAAATCATCTCTATCAAACGCTCTAAAACAATCTTGTGAATATAAAAAATCATTTCCTGCAAATATAAATGAAAAATTTCGTAAACGTAGAGTAGATGGTGCATTTATATCAAGTATTGAATCTAACAGAAAATATATCAAAAACTTACCATTAGGTATAGTTGCAAAAAAACATGTGACAAGTGTTCTTGTAAAGAAAAATACAACATGTTCAAAAGACCCACACTCCGCCACTTCAAACGTTTTAGCAAAAGTTTTACATGTAGATGGAGAGGTTGTGATAGGTGATCGTGCACTTAAGCTTTATCTTGAAAATCCAGATGATTATATAGACTTAGCAAAAGAGTGGAACTGTAACTATAAGTTACCTTTTGTATTCGCAGTGCTTAGTATAAACAGTCATTTTAAAACTTATAAAAAACTCTCAGACAACTTTAAAAGCAATCGTATTAAAATACCACAATATATACTTAAAAAGTATGCTTATGAGAGAAACATACCTCCAAAAGAGATTTTAAAGTATCTTTCTCTCATAAGTTATGAAATCGGAGAAAAAGAGAGGAGAGGATTGAGGCTTTTTTTGAAAAAAGCAAAATCTTCAAGTAAATTTATACGTAATGTATAAGCATAATTAAGGAAAAAAAATGTCAGTTCATAAGTACATTGACAAAGTAATGAAAAGTACTATGCAAAGTACACCAGGTCAAACAGAATTTTATCAAGCAGTAGAAGAAGTTCTTATGACACTAGAGCCTATTCTAAAGTCAGAATCTAAATATGATAATTATAATATTTTAGAAAGAATTGTAATCCCTGAGAGACAAATTCTATTTCGTGTAGTATGGATGGATGATGCAGGTAAAATCCAAACAAACATAGGATACCGTGTACAATTCAACTCAGCAATAGGACCATACAAAGGTGGACTACGTTTTCACCCAAGTGTAAATCTTGGTATTATTAAATTTCTTGGATTTGAGCAAATCTTTAAAAACTCACTAACAGGTCTTGCTATTGGTGGTGGTAAAGGTGGATCAAACTTTGACCCTAAGGGAAAAAGTGATGGAGAGATTATGAGATTCTGTCAATCATTTATGGTTGAGCTTTCAAAGCATATAGGTGAAACTAGAGACGTTCCTGCTGGAGACATCGGTGTTGGTGGTCGTGAAATTGGTTTTATGTTTGGTGAGTATAAAAGACTTACTGGAAACTTTGAAGGTATCTTAACTGGAAAAGGTGTTAACTGGGGTGGCTCACTAGCTCGTACTGAAGCTACTGGTTTTGGTTCAGTATATTTTGCTGGTAATATCTTAAATAAGCAAGGTGACGATTTAGAAGGAAAAGTTGCAGCAGTATCAGGCTCTGGTAACGTTGCGATATATACAATCCAAAAACTTTATGATATGGGTGCAAAACCTGTTACATGTAGTGATTCTCGTGGTATGATTTACCATAAAGATGGTATAAATCTAGATACTCTAAAACTAATAAAAGAGGTTAATAGACAATCACTTGAAGAGTATGCAAAAGTTCATACAGATGCTACTTACCTATCAGTTCATAGTTATCCAGAAGGAACAAATGCTGTTTGGGCAACTCCTTGTGATATTGCATTCCCTAGTGCAACTCAAAATGAGCTAAATCTTGCAGATATGAAAAACTTACATAAAAATGGTTGTAAACTAGTATGTGAAGGTGCAAATATGCCTACAACTCCAGATGCTATAGAATATTTATTAGCAAATGGTATGATGTATGGTCCTGCAAAAGCTGCCAATGCTGGTGGTGTTGCAACTTCTCAACTAGAGATGAGTCAAAATGCTAGTATGTCAAAATGGTCATTTGCTGAAGTAGATAGCAAATTAAGAGGTATAATGAAAAACATATTTGATCTTTCATATGACACTTCAAAAGAGTTTGGAGCTGAAGGTAACCTAATGGTGGGTGCAAATATCGCTGGATTTAAAAAAGTAGCTGATTCTATGATAGATCAGGGTGCTGTATAAACTTTAATATTAATTCATATGATGCATCATCTTATGATGCATCATACCTTTTCTTATTCTTTTTGACCCTTGTTTTACAATCCAATTTGTAAGAATATTTAACTCTTCATTATTTAAATTTCTAAAAGCTGGCATTTTTGTATTAGAAAACATTGGATATCTACCTTTACTTCCATTTTTAATACTATCTTTAATAATATTTTTTGATACTCCAAACCAACCCGAATTCATCCTTGCTATACCGGCAAAAGGAGGAGCCAATTTCATACCCATAATATTATGACAACGCATACATCCATTTTCTTTTAAAAGAATTTTAGCATTTTTTGCTACCAATGGTGAAAAAAGTATACTGATAGTAATAAAACTTAAAAATAAATTTTTCATTCTTGCCTTCTTTATTAATTAGTCATAGTATAACACTAATAATTAAATATTCTCTCTAAAAAACAATTTAAAATTAGATAGCTTTATTATTTTTATACAAGCAATAAAAAA
>CAZBPU010000088.1:0-3762 GCA_964493845.1 uncultured Sulfurospirillum sp. | reverse complement strand
CTTTTATCCAAAAAGTATCTCTTTTTTAGCTAAATACTCTTCTTTAGAAATTTCACTATTAGCAAATCTTTTTTTAAGAACATCTAATGCTACATCACTTTGAAAAGATTTATTATTACTTCCTTTGGAAAATATATAAAATATAATTCCTATTATCAAAATCAATCCTATAAACATAATTCCGCTTCCTCCCATCATATAATTACCCATATTTCCAAGTCCTCCTAAGCAACTTCCTTGATTAAACATAATTTCTCCTTACATTTTTGCAAAGTTATTTTTTAACTCTAAAATCTGCTCTTTTGTTAAAATTTTAAAAACTTTTTCCATATTATCTGCTCTCAAATCTAACATTTTTTCATGTTTTTTATTCATGTTTTCTTTAAAAGCACTTTTATCAAAAAAATTACCTTCTATAAACTCTCCCATATTTTTTATATTGTTTTGAGAATACATCAGTTTTTTCATCTCTAATCTCATCTCATCTCTTAATATAGAAAGCTGAAACCTCTGCTCATTACTTAAATTAAGTTGTGAAAACATTTGCATACCACTATGCATCATTGTTCGATTATGCATACTACATTGGTTCCACATTTTTTGCTGTTTTTGCATACCTTGTTGATTGTTCATCATTCCTTGAGCAAATGCTCCTACTGTTAGTGTACTTACTAGTGCTGCTACTAATATTCTCTTTTTCATCTTTCATCCTTTTAGCTCTTTTGAGCATTTTTTATTTGTATTGAAAGTATAGTATAAGAGTATTAGTAAAGTGTTAGAAGAACTATTTTATATATTTATAATCATGCAATCACTAATTGAGTATCAATTTTGAAAGATCAAGTTTAAAAGTAGTACCAACATCTACTTGAGAATCTACATGTAAAGATATAGACATTTTTTGTGATAATTTTTTAACTAAATGAAGACCAATTCCTAATCCTCTAGAGGTCTCTTTATAAAATCTATTAAATATTTTCTTAGGATTTTTAATACCTTTTCCTGTATCTTTTATCTCTAAAATTCTATCTTCACTTAGTGTTAAAATAACACTTCCATCTTTTTTATTATATTTACAAGCATTGGATAGTATATTGTCTATTATCCGTATAAAACCGTCTTTATAACAATATATGATTTTATTTTCTACATTAATATTAAAAGATATATGAGGAAAAACACCTTGTATATATTCAACTCTTTGAATAATAATATCTTTTATATTGAATTTTTCACTCTTTTGAATCTCATCTTCAATGTACTCTTTAAGGTTATTTTGTAGATTGAGAATAGTCTCTATTCCCCCTTCAATACGTTGTAGATTTTTATTATCTATCTTTTTTTTCAATAAACTTGTATTTAATCTCATAGTTGAAATAGGTGTATTAAAATCATGTAATATATCTTTTATAAACTCATCTGTAAGTTTTAAATATCTTTTATATGGATAAAGAGCATAAGTAGAAAATAAAACTGAAACTATAAATATAATCACTAAACTCTTTAAAAATCTCTTTAAACTCTGCTTAAAAATTAAGTCTTCATCATAATCTAAACTCTTTATAGGATATGATACTTTTACTAGAGTATTATTTGAATCTCTAGATTCAAAATATACAGATAATTCTTGATTATCTGTATAAAAAGTATTTAAAACTATACTTTTATCTATTGGTAATATAACTTTTTTAAAACTTTGTATTTTACTACCCAAACTCGCTATCTTCATTTGAGAGTAGATAGTATCTTCTAAGTTATGTATTTCATTTTGATGTATTTGATGAACTAAAAACCATATTACACTAGAGAGTGATATAAAAAATAGTAAAAAGCTTTTGATAAAAGATTCTATCTCAACTTTTTTCAATAATATATCCATTTCCTCGTATATTTTTTATCTCTATACCAGTTGAATTTTTAAGTTTATTAATATGAAATCTTAAAGCACCTTCAGTTGGTTTCTCTAAACACTCATAAAGCTCATCTTTTGTTATAATCCTATTTATATTTTTTATAAACAACTCAAAGATATTAAGCTGAACTTGACTTAGATAAATACTCTCCCCTGCTCTTAGTATCTTTCTATCTTTAAAAATATAAACAATATCATTGAAAAATATCTCTTTTTTATCTGATATAAATTTTAAATTTACTTTGACTAGTAACTCTTCAGGGAAGAATGGTTTCTTTATAAAATCACTACCACCAACTTCAAAACCCTTTAAAACAGTTTTTAAATCTGTCATAGCACTAATAAAAATAGTAGGAGTAATATCATCTACATCTCTAAGGCTTTTTAGTAAATCTAGCCCATCAATATCAGGAACATTTATATCAAAAATGTAGAGTTCATACTTATTTTCATAACTTTTATCTATCGCTTCATTTCCAGTGACTACATAATCTACGTTATAACCATTATCAACTAGAAGATCCTTAAGAGTCTCTCCTAGTGCAATATCATCTTCAAGTAATAAAATCTTTTTCAATATAAAACCTATTAGGTATTAAAAACTCTATCTCCTGCATCTCCAAGGCCAGGAACTATATATCCTTTTTCATTTAACTTTTCATCAATAGCTGCAACATAAACAGGTACATCTGGATGAATTTTTGAAAAATTTTCTAATCCTTCTGGTGCAGCAACAAGAGCAATAAATCTTATATCTTTAATACCCTTCTCTTTTAAAAAGTTAACTGCATCTATAGCTGTTCCACCTGTTGCAAACATTGGGTCAATGATAATAGCTGTTCGCTCTATATGGTCAGCAGGAAGTTTTGCATAGTAAAATTCAGGTTCTAGAGTCTCTTCATTTCTTTGAAAACCTAAAAAACCCACACTTGCATCTGGAATTAACTTAAAAATACCATCAAGCATACCAAGAGCAGCTCTTAAAATTGGACAAATCATAAGTTTAGTATCTAGTTTTTGAGTTGTTGCTGTTCCTACTGGAGTTTTAACGGTTGTCTCTTTAAGAGGTAAGTCTCTTGTTGCCTCAAAAAGCATCAAATATGAAATTTCGTCAACTAAAAGCCTAAAATGAAAAGGATCTGTTTTTTCATCTCTTAAAATTGTAAGCTTATGCTCTATTAAAGGGTGTTTAATTACATTTACATTTTTCATCTACTCTCCTAATTCTTTAAACATATCTTTTGTAACTTCTGCTACATCTTTTGTTCCATCAAGTTCTACCATAACACCCATCTCTTTGTAAAATGCAATTAATGGTGCAGTTTGCTCATGATAAGCACCTAATCTACTCTTTACAGTCTCAGCATTATCATCTTTTCTAATAATAAGTTTTCCACCACAGTAGTCACAAACATCTTCAACTTTTGAAGGATTAAACTCCACATGAAATGAAGCACCACAATCTGAACAAACTCTTCTACCTGTTATTCTTCCAACTATAAGACTATCTGGAACGTTTAAAGATATAACTTTATCTAAAGATATATTCATTTCTTTCATCAAATCTTTAAGAGCTTCTGCTTGAGGTAAAGTTCTTGGAAAACCATCAAGAATAAAACCATTTTTACAGTCATCTTCAGCCAATCTATCTTTTATAATACCAATAATAGTTGAATCAGGAACAAGTTTTCCTTCATCCATAAATTTCTTTGCTTGCATTCCCATATCTGTTTTATCAGCTATTGCAGCTCTTAAAATATCTCCTGTTGAGATTTGTGGAATGTTATATTTTTCTATTAAAAACTTAGCCTGTGTACCTTTTCCAGCACCAGGTGCACCAAATACCATTA
>CAZBPU010000087.1:0-7783 GCA_964493845.1 uncultured Sulfurospirillum sp. | reverse complement strand
GTACCCATTTGATGGGCAGACACAGAAGTATTTTTTAGTTAGATTAAAAGATGATAGTAAGATAAACTTAGCAACAAAAGAACCAGAATTTTGTGAGTATAAGTTTGTAAAATATAAAAAGGCTTTTGAGTATATTACATATTTTAAAAGACCTGTTTATAAAAAAGTGTTAAATTATTTTAAAAATGAGGGTTATCTTTAAGATGTTGGTTGTACAAAAATATGGTGGTACAAGTGTGGGTACACTTGAGCGTATAGAAGAAGTAGCAAAAAGAGTCTCTTTGACTAAGTCCAAGGGAAATGATGTTGTAGTTGTAGTTTCAGCAATGAGCGGCGAAACAAATAAACTAGTGAGTTACGCAGAGCATTTTAGTAAAAATCCACAACAAAGAGAGATGGATATGTTATTAAGTTCTGGAGAAAGAGTTACAAGTTCATTACTAGCTATTGCTCTTAGTGAGATGGGATATCCTGCTGTTGCTATGAGTGGTAGACAAGCTGGTATAAAAACAGATAAATTTCATACAAAAGCAAGGATAGAATCTATAGATAGACTTTGTATTGAAAAAGAATTAAATGGTGGTAATATTGTAGTAGTTGCTGGTTTCCAAGGTGTTACAGAAGTTGGAGAAGTTTCAACTCTTGGACGTGGTGGAAGTGATCTTAGTGCTGTAGCGATTGCTGGAGCATTGGAAGCTGATTTGTGTGAGATATATACCGATGTAGATGGAGTATATACAACTGATCCACGTATAGAACCAAAGGCACGAAAACTAGATAAAGTTAGTTATGATGAGATGTTAGAACTTGCAAGTTTAGGTGCAAAAGTACTTCAAACTCGTTCTGTAGAGTTGGCAAAAAAATTAAATGTAAATTTAGTAACAAGAAGTAGCTTCAATGACAATGAAGGTACTCTTATAACAAAGGAAGAGAATATCATGGAACAACCAGTAGTAAGTGGTGTAGCACTGGACAAAAATCAAGCAAGAGTAACACTACGAGGTGTAGTGGATAAACCAGGAATTGCAGCAGAAATTTTTAGAAAACTTGCAGATGAAAATATTAATGTAGATATGATTATACAAAATGTGGGACATGATGGCACAACAAATTTAGGATTTACTGTACCACAAAATGAGCTAGAAATGACAAAAGATGCAATGGAAGAGATAAATGCATCTGAAATAGTAGAGTATGATAGTGAAGTTGTAAAAGTAAGTATTGTAGGAGTCGGAATGAAAAGTCATAGTGGAGTGGCTTGTACTGCTTTTGATACACTTTCAAAAGATGGAATTAACTTAGAGATGATAAGCACAAGTGAGATAAAAATCTCTATGGTTATTGCAGCAAAGTATGGTGAACTTGCAGTACGTGCACTCCATAATGCTTACAATTTGGATAAATAGTGCAAGAACTTCTCAAGTGGACACTTGAATCTATCAGAAAAGATGGCTCTATGATGAGTTGGATGGAAGAGAAGAGGTTTGAGTGGGTTCCTCTTTTATCTTCTATGCTACAAAATCTTTTAGCTGGACAAACTATCATCATAATTACAGATAATGATAGGGAGTGGTTTGGTGATTATGTACTAAAAAAGTTAAATGAAAATGGTAAAAATCGTCCAATGTTACCTTTTGTCTCAATAAAGACTTTTTTTCCAAATATACATCAACTTAAAATTAAAGAAGATATAGAACTTCTTGAGGATATGTTAGCGCAATCTTTTTCAAATGGATATACATTTTTTTACATTGGAAAAAGTACAGATATTAAGATGCAGTTAGCAAAACGTCATGATGATAGTTTTTTATGGGTTTTAGATGAGCATTTACAAAATAGCTTTTACCTCTCTAGCGGTGATGATTTACTAGATATAAAACTGATACAGTTATATAGATTACTAGATAAAAGTATAAACGCTGTACTTTTTGCTGAGGTTAGCTTAGAAGATGAGTGAACAACTTCTTAGTCATATCTTCGTTTGTCATGATATTCAAATGGCTTATGAACATATACAGAAGATGTATGAAGATTATAGAATATGTTCTTTCATAAAAGAGAAAGATGATTTTTTATTAGAAGATGCAAAGGCAGTTGTAAAAGAGGCTTATATAGCTGAAATGAAACCAAAAGTTTTGGTTTTGGGGGCAAAAGGATATAGAATTGAGACCCAAAATGCACTTTTAAAAATCCTTGAAGAGCCACCAAGAAATATAGTATTTATTCTTATAGCTCCAACAAAAACAGTTTTTTTACCAACAATCCGTTCAAGAATGAGTTTGAAAGAGCTTAAGATAGAAAAAAACAGAAAAAAAACAGGATTAAATCTAAAAAATCTTTGTGAAAAAGACATATATGATTTTGTAAAAGCTAATAGTCGTATTAGTAAAGATGAGCTAAAAGAGACAATTCAAGCAGTAGTTAGTGAAGCAGTATTAGAACACCATATCTCATTTACAGAACAAGAGTTAAAACATTTTGGAAAGATATTAGAACTTGCTAGTTTAAACTCAAGACCTCAAAATATGCTTTTTACCCTTTTGATTTCAATAATGAAAAGAAAAAGGCAATGAGATTATATAAGCTAAATAATTCTACCTGTAAAGAGAAACTATTTGATACAATTGGTTCTACTAAGGCAGGAGTTAAAATACTAAAAGATAAAGCAAATTTAAATCTAATATATATAAAAGATATTAAAGCAGCTGCTGCAAATATTTTAAAGCAAGATGCACTTAGTATAGGAGCAGATTTAGCAGTCAGTAGAGATACTGTTACATGTAAAGATGAATTTAGTGATGCTGTTTTAATTGCAAACGATGCACAAATAAAAATTTTGACTAAAAAAGAGTTAGCTCAGCCATTTGGTTTGAAAGATTTTGCACTTAATTTAGAAGAGTTTATTTATAAAAAACCTAAAGATGTTAAAGTTATGGGTGTTTTAAATGCTAATGAAGATAGCTTTTTTAAAGGAAGTAGGTTTGATGGAGATGAAGCTCTTTCCCATATAGAAAAGATGATAGAAGAGGGTGCTGAAATTATTGATTTAGGTGGTGTATCTTCTCGTCCAGGTAGTGTTGGAGTTACGGAAGAAGAGGAGTTAAGAAGAATAAAGCCTATAATAGATATGATTTACAAAGCAAAACTTTATAAAAAAGTAGATTTTTCTTTAGATAGTTACTCTCCATTTTGTGTAAAGTATGCTTTGGAGCATGGATTTACTATTATCAATGATATAACAGCTTTACAGAGTGATGAGGTAGCTAAACTAGTAGCTTTATTTGATGCAACAGTAGTTTTGATGCATAAAAGTGGCTCAACTTTGGAGATGCAAAAAAATCCTAAGTATAAAGATGTTGTTTTAGATGTCGATGAATTTTTTAAAGAGCGTATAAAAAAAGCAAAAAGTTTTGGTATAAAAAAGATAGTTTTAGATGTTGGTATTGGATTTGGTAAAAGTTTAGATCATAATCTTCTTCTTATAAAACATCATGCTCACTTTTTACATTTTGGGTATGAACTTCTTATAGGAGCAAGTAGAAAATCGATGATAGATATGATAAGCAAGTCAAATGTAGAAGATAGATTGAGTGGAACTTTGATACTTCATCTTAAAGCAGTAGAAGAAGGAGCAAGTATTATAAGAGTTCATGATGTAAAAGAGCATATTCAAGCCTTAAGAGTACAAAAGGCTTTACAAAAGGTAGTAGTGTGAATATAGAAGCATTGGCATTAGAGTATAATATTCCGGAGTATTTAGTTGTTCTAATTGCTATAACTCTTTTTTTAATGACAACTTTTTTACTTGTTCTTATTTATAAAATATTTGAACCAAAATATAAACTTTACAAAAAAGATATGTTTCACGATATGATTTGGAAGTGGAAATATAAAGGTGATAAGATTATAGACTTATGGTGTTACTGTCCAAATTGTGATTCTATGCTTATGGTAGATGATGAAAATTGTAAAGCAACTGTAAATTTAGGTGAAAAAGTAACTTTTTTTATATGCCATGAGTGTGGGGAACATGAAGTAGGTCGTATAAAAGGTGGAGATAGAAGGTACGCCTTAAAAGTAGTAACTAGAGAGATATTAGCAAAGATAAGGCTTAAAACATTTGATATATATAAGTATAAATAGTGGAATTTGAATTATATTATTATGCCATTTTTTTAGGTGCAGGATTTTTAGCAGGTTTTGTAGATAGTATTGCTGGTGGTGGGGGTATCATTACTGTACCTGTTCTTTTAGCTTCTGGTATGCCTCCTCATATCGCACTAGCAACAAATAAACTGCAAAGTTCTTTTGGTAGTTTTACAGCGTCTGTAAACTATATTCGTAAAGGTTTAGTAAATCTAAAAGATGTCTATATGGGTATAGTTTTTACTTTTATAGGTGCTTGCTTAGGTACTTATTCGATTCTTCTTTTAGATGCAAGTCTTCTTAGTAAGATTATTCCTTTTATGTTGGTTTTTATATTTTTATATACTTTTTTTACTCCAAAACTTGGAGTAGAAGATAGACATAATAAATTAAAACCAAATATTTTTTACTTTATTTTTGGTATATCTATAGGTTTTTATGATGGTTTTTTTGGACCAGGAACTGGTAGTTTTTGGACAATGGCAATTGTTATGTTATTAGGATTAAATCTAAAAAGTGCAACAGCTCAAACAAAAGTCATGAACTTTACAAGTAATATTGTCTCTTTAGGAGTATTTATTATAGGTGGTCAGGTTCTTTGGTTAGTAGGTATACTTATGGGTAGTGGTCAAATACTAGGGGCTTATATAGGCTCAAGTCTAGTAGCAAAAAAAGATGTAAAATTTATAAGAGTATTCTTTTTAACTATAGTAGGTATTACTATATTAAAACTCTTTTATGATAACTATTTTTAATACTAATTTAAAGCCCTAAGTTTAGAGGTTTAACTAATTTTTCAGGACTGACTACTCTTACTTTATCATAAAATAAACCTTTTTTTGCTATCCTAAGATATGACAAAAGAAGAGTATAAACAAAAAATTGAAATTTTAAAAAAATGGGCTTATGCCTACTATGTTGAAGATAGTCCAATCGCTACAGATGAAGAGTACGATACTCTTTATCGTGCTATTGAGAGTTATGAGAAGCAAAACCCTTTACATGTAGATAAAAACTCACCAACTTTAAGAGTTGGAGGTGTTGTGCGTGATGGTTTTAGTAAAGCAACTCACAAGAGTCGTATGTGGAGCATGGAAGATATCTTTGATATAGATGGTCTCAAAACTTGGTTTGAAAGAATTCACAAAAATGTGGATGGTGCAGAGTTCTTTTGTGAGCCAAAGTTTGATGGGGCTAGTATGAATCTTCTTTATGAAGGTGGTAAGCTCATTCAAGCAATCACAAGGGGCGATGGCAAGATAGGTGAAGATGTAACTGGGAATGTAAAAACAATCCACTCAGTACCTCTAGAGATAGATTATAAAGATGCTATTGAGATTCGTGGTGAAGTTGTCATACGAATAGCAGATTTTGAAATCATAAATGCTCAAAGACTTGAAAATGGTGAGGCACTTTTTGCAAATCCTAGAAATGCAGCAGCAGGAAGTTTAAGACAGCTAGATAGTGCAATTACTTCAAAAAGACGACTTGTATTTCAACCTTGGGGTATTGGAGAAAATTCACTTCCTCAAACAAAACTTTCACAAAAGATGGATTTTATATATAAGCTAGGATTTTTAAAACCACCAATGCAAAGAGCTTGTAATACTATAAAAGAGATAGAAGAGTTTTATCAAGAGATAGTCTCAAAAAGAGATAAAATTCCCATGATGATGGATGGCATGGTTATAAAAGTAGACAATATAGAACTTCAAGAAGATTTGGGATATACAGTTAAGTATCCAAAATGGATGTGTGCATATAAGTTTCCAGCAGTAGAGAAGATAACTCGTATAAATAGTGTAACATTTCAAGTGGGTAGAACAGGTGTTATAACTCCTGTGGCTGAAGTTGAGCCTGTAGATATAGATGGTGTAACCGTAGAGCGTGCGACTTTACATAACTTTGATGAGATAAAGAGAAAAGATATACGTATTGGTGATAGTGTCATAATCATAAGAAGTGGTGATGTTATACCTAAAATTATAAAAGTTATTGAAGAGCGTCGTGATGGTAGTGAAACTAAGATACCAAGAGTAACAAACTGTCCTACATGCAACTCAGAATTACTTGATGAGGGTGCTTTGATAAAGTGCCAAAATTTGGAGTGTAGCGATAGAGTTGTAAACTCTATTATTCATTATGCCTCTAAAAAAGCACTATATATTGATGGTTTAGGTGAAAAGATAGTTGAACAACTGCATAAAGAAAAACTTATAAAAAGTGTAAAAGATTTGTACTTTTTACAGCTAGAGCAACTTTTAGAACTTGAAGGTTTTAAAGAGAAAAAAGCAGTCAAACTTTTAAATGCGATTGAGAGTAGTAAAGGTGCTAATTTAGATAAGTTTATCTATGGTTTAGGTATAGAACACATTGGCGAAGTAGCAGCAAAGGTTTTAGCTTTAGAGTATGGATTTAATTGGATAAATAAAAAAGCTGATGAGATAGTCTTACTTGATGGTTTTGGAAGTGAGATGAGTGAAAGTTTAGAAGAGTTTTTACATGTAAATCGTGAAAAGATTATAGAGCTTCAAGAGATTGTAAAACCAAAAGAGTTAGAAAAAATAGAGACAAAAGAGTCTGTTTTTAGTGGTAAAGTAGTAGTAGTGACTGGAGCTATGAGTCAAAGTAGGGGTGAGATAAAAAAACTACTTGAAGAGCATGGGGCTAAAGTAACAGGAAGCGTATCTAAAAAAACAGATTTTGTTATTTTTGGAGAAGATGCTGGAAGTAAATATGATAAGGCTATTAGTTTGGGTATTAAAACACTTAGTGAAGAAGAAATGAGGAAAATAATTTGAGATTAGATGTATACCTTTTTGAAAAAGGCTTAGCTCAAAGTAGAAATAGAGCCAGTGAAATGATAAAAAATCGTGAAGTTTTTGTAGATGGTACATTAATTACAAAGGCGTCATTTAAAGTTGATGAAGCTTCACAAATAAAATTAGAAGAGAAGATACAGTATGTCGGACGAGCTGGAAATAAACTAAAAGGTTTTTTACAAGAGTGTGATACTCTACATGTAAATGGTTTAAACTGTCTAGATATTGGAAGTAGTACAGGTGGATTTGTTCAAGTTTTACTTGAAAAAGATGCAAAAAGTGTGAGTGCTGTAGATGTAGGTAGTGAACAGTTACATCCAACTTTAAAAGATGATAAACGAATAAAACTTTATGAACAGACAGATATACGAGATTTTAAATCTAAAGAAAAATTTGATTTAGTGACCTGTGATGTCTCTTTTATAGGAGTTGAGCAGATTTTAGATGATATAGATAGACTTTCCAATGATAAAATATTGATACTTTTTAAACCTCAGTTTGAAGTTGGTTTAGGTGTAAAAAGAACAAAAAAGGGAGTTGTTAAGGATAGTTTAGCTATAAAAAGAGTAAAAGAAAATTTTGAGGCAAAATGTTTTAAATATGGATGGAATTTGTTAATGAGTAAAGAATCCATACTGAAAGGAAAAGAGGGAAATGAAGAAACCTTCTACTACTTTAGTAAAAGATAAAATTGATACCATTGCTATTGGTAGTTTTGATGGTATACACTTAGGGCATATGCAACTCATCAATAGACTTGGTGAAAATGGTGCTTTGTTTGTTATAGATAAAGACCATGCTAACTTAACACCTGG
>CAZBPU010000086.1:0-8144 GCA_964493845.1 uncultured Sulfurospirillum sp. | reverse complement strand
AAAGAAGAAGTTGAAAAAAATAGAGAAAAAGATAGATTTCTTTTTCAGCAATCTCGTCTTGCTGCAATGGGAGAGATGATAGGAAATATCGCTCACCAATGGAGACAGCCCTTAAGTGAACTTGGTATCATTCTTTATAAAATGAAAAAAATATATAAAAAATATGCCAATGAAAATGATTTAGATTATTATGAGAGTTATGATAACTCTAAAAAAGTAATTAAAAAAATGAGTAATACAATAGACGATTTTAGAAACTTTTTTAATCCACATCGTCCTAGTGAAGCTTTTTCTATAGCAGGAGCACTTGATGATGCAATGTTGGTTATGCAAGGAACAATTCAACGTCATGCGATAAAACTTGTTGTTGATATTAAAGATGAAGTTTGTATAAAAGGGTATCTTAGTGAGTTTTCTCAAGTACTTATTAATTTACTCAATAATTCAAAAGATGCTTTTAATCAAAATAAAACTAACAACAGAGTGATAAATTTAGAAATTAAAAAGTTTGATGAAAATTATGCTATTATTAGCTTCAAAGATAATGCAGGTGGCATCAATAAAGATGTTTTAGATAAAATTTTTGAGCCATATTTTACTACTAAGCACGCTAGTATGGGTACTGGTTTAGGGCTTTATATGAGTAGAATGATTATTCAAAATAGCATGGGTGGAACATTAGAAGTAAAAAACCATGATAATGGAGTTTGTTTTTATATAAAAGTTCCAGTATGTAGAGATAAGGAGACGTGCGATGAGTAAATTGAACAATTTAACAGTGCTATTTGTTGAAGATGAAAAAGAGTTGAGAAATGCTTTAGAGAATGCTATAGGAGATGAATTTTCAAGATTTATAGTAGCTCGTGATGGTGAAGATGGACTTAAAAAATTTAAAAAATTTAAACCTGATATTGTTATAACAGATATACTGATGCCAATTCATGATGGGCTTGAAATGGCAAAAGATATAAAACAGATTTCTCGTGAAACTCCAATTATAGTTTTAAGTGCTTTTAGTGAAAAGGATAGACTTTTGAAGGCCATTGATGTAGGTATAGATAAGTACCTTATAAAGCCTATTGACCCTGATGAATTGATGTTAACGATTAACTTTATTGCAGCTGACCTTCTTTCATTAGATAAAATTGTAGAGCTTGGTAATGGATACCAATTTGATAAAAATAGAAGAGTACTTGTAAAAGATGGTGATACTATACCTTTAACAAAAAAAGAGTTATTATTTATATCAATATTAGTTAGAAATCTTGGAGTATTTGTTCTTCATGAAGAGATAAAAAAATATGTCTGGACAAATAAGAATGTAACTGATGCAGCTATAAGAACTTTTATAAAAAGAGTTCGTGAAAAAACTGGAAAAGAGTTTATTAAAAATGTTCCTGGTCTTGGGTATAAGATAAATAGTAATGCATAAAATAAGTCTACATGTAAAGGCATGTAGATTTATACTCTCTTAAGAAACACTTAAAAATAACAATTTAATACAAATTTTATCTTATTAAGCTATTTTGTATCCTAGATATACTATAATTCCATCAATTATGTGATATTTATGTGACATAAATTACAAATAGGAGGAATTGATGCAGTCTAGTAATATGATTAACTACGACTATTCAGTTGCAAAACTTTTTGCATTTGCCACAATTATACTTGGTATTGTTGGCATGCTGATAGGTGTTATTATAGCTTTTCAAATGGCTTATCCAGATTTAAGTAACTTAGCTGGTGAGTATGGTACATTTGGAAGACTTAGACCACTTCATACGGATTCAGTTATATTTGGTTTTTTAGTGAGTGGTATATTTTCCACTTGGTACTATGTAGGGCAAAGAGTACTGAAAGTTTCAATGGCAGAATCGCCATTTTTAATGGCTTTAGGAAAGTTACACTTTGTACTTTATCTATTGGTTGTTGTATCTGTTGTAGGTTCACTACTTTTAGGTATAACTTCTTCAAAAGAGTATGCAGAGTTTGAGTGGCCAGTTGATATCGGTATCGTTGTTATATGGGTTATGTGGGGAATGAGTATCTTTGGTCTTATTGGTATAAGAAGAGAAAAAACTTTGTATATATCTGTATGGTATTATATTGCAACTTTCCTCGGTGTCGCAATGTTATATCTATTTAATAATATGGCAGTTCCAACTTACTTCGTTGCTGGTCTAGGAGACTGGTGGCATTCTGTAAGTATGTATGCTGGAACAAATGATGCTATGGTTCAGTGGTGGTACGGACATAATGCTGTTGCATTTGTTTTTACAGTACCTATTATCGCCATGATTTATTACTTTTTACCAAAAGAGTCTGGTCAGCCAATTTTCTCTTATAAACTTTCACTTTTAAGTTTCTGGGGATTGATGTTTGTTTACCTATGGGCAGGTGGACACCATCTTCTTTACTCAACAGTTCCTGATTGGGTTCAAACTATGGCTTCCATATTTTCAATAGTACTAATTTTACCTTCATGGGGTAGTGCTATCAATATGCTTCTTACTATGAAAGGTGAGTGGCAACAACTAAAAGAGAATCCACTTATCAAGTTTATGGTTCTAGCTTCAACATTTTATATGTTTTCAACTCTTGAAGGTCCTATTCAAGCTATAAAATCAGTAAATGCGTTAGCGCACTTTACAGATTGGATTCCAGGACACGTTCATGATGGTACTTTAGGATGGGTTGGATTTATGATAATTGCAGCACTTCTACATATGGCACCAAGAATGTTCAAAAAAGAGTTATATAGTAAAAAGTTGATGGAATCACAATTTTGGATTCAAACAACAGGTATTGTATTGTACTTCTCAAGTATGTGGATAGCTGGTATTACTCAAGGTATGATGTGGAGAGCAAGTGACCAGTATGGTAACCTAGCTTACTCATTTATAGATACTGTAAATGTACTACATCCTTACTATACTATTAGAGGTGTTGGTGGATTGTTATATTTGATTGGTTTCATTATGTTTGCATATAATTTTTATAAAACTGTAACTGCTGGTAGAGAGCTTGAGGAAGAACCTCAGAGCACTTCACCTATGGCAGCTTAAAAGGAGGAGAGTAAAATGTTTCATTGGTTAGAAAAAAATCCATTCTTTTTTGCAGTAGCAGTATTTGTTGTTATAGCTTATGCTGGTATTGTGACTATATTACCAGATTTTATGAATAGTGCTAGACCAGTAGTGGGTACTAAGCCTTATACAGTCTTACAACTTGCAGGTCGTCACGTTTACATAAAAGATAGTTGTAATGCATGTCATTCACAGTTGATTCGTCCTTTTAAATCTGAGACAGATCGTTATGGAATGTATAGTTTAAGTGGAGAGTATGCTTATGATAGACCATTTCTTTGGGGTTCAAAGAGAACTGGTCCAGATTTGATGAGAGTAGGAAACTACAGAACAACAGATTGGCATGAAAATCATATGCGAGATCCACGAAGTGTAGTACCAGGCTCAATTATGCCTAATTACACTCATATGTTTAGTAACAAAGCAAACATAGAAACAGCTTATGCTGAAGCATTTACTGTTAAAAAAGTGTTTAATGTTCCTTATGATAAACCAGATATGCCAAAACTTGGGACTTATGAAGAAGCTACTAAGATGGCTTTAGCAGAGGCTAAACCTATTGTTGATAGTATGAAAAGCCCTGAAGTTAAAGCAGCATTTGCACGTGGTGAGATTAAAGAGATTGTTGCGATAATCGCATACATGAACAGCTTAAAATAAAGGTAAAACGGTGGAAATGGAAACAATTAGAGAGTTACAAGCTTATGGATACACTTTCGCAAGTGTTTTTTTAGCAGTCATATTTTACTCGTATATTTATCATCTTTATACTTCAAAGAAAAAAAGAGGTAAAGATTATGAAAAGTATGCAAGCATGGCACTTAATGATAATTTAGAAGATACTCCAGTTGAGGAAGTAGAGCCGTTAGATGAAGAGAAACAAAATAGGAGCAATAAATGAATTGGCTAAATGATAATGTAAACTTGTTGGGGCTTTTAGGAGCTGCTGCAATTATAATCATTACTGTTTTTGTTGTTGGAAAATATATAAAACAGATGAAAACCGACAAAAGCACAGGTGAGTTAGCAGATGAAAATTGGGATGGTATTGGCGAGTATAAAAATCCATTACCTGTTGGATGGGCACTATCTTTTATAGGAACTATGATATGGGCATTGTGGTATTTTTTTATAGGATATCCTCTCAATGGATATTCACAAATAGGAGAATATAACGAAGAAGTAGCAGCTTATAATACAAAGTTTGAAAGTAAATGGGCAAATCCAGACGATCAAACTCTACTTGGTATGGGTGAGGGTGTATTTCTTGTACAATGTGCACCGTGTCATGGTATTATAGGTGATGGTATAAATGGTAAAGCTGCTGATCTTAGTAGTTGGGGAACTGAAGAAGCAATAGTTAACACTATTGTAAAAGGTTCAAAAGGTATGAATTATCCATTAGGTGAAATGCCAGCAGGTTTACTTGATAAAGATAGCGCAAAAGCAGTAGCTGCTTATATGACAGAAAAAATCACGAAAACTGGTACTAAAAATCCCGCTTTAGTTGCAACAGGTGAAGCTCTTTGGGCAACTTGTACTGCCTGTCATGGTGAGGATGCTAAAGGCATGGGTGGAAGTGCTCCAGATATTTCAAGGTATGGACATCCAGAGTTTGTTGCTAGTGTCTTAAATCATGGTAAAAAAGGTATGATTGGTGATATGCCTAAATTTAACGATGGACGTTTAAGTGACATTCAAAAACTTGCTGTTGGCAAGTATGTTAATTCACTAACACAATAAGGACTATTATGGAAAATACAAATAGGAATGTTTTTGGAATACATGGTATTACTGGTATGTTAATAGCTACAGTACTTCTTTTGAGCATATTAGCAGGATTAACAATGTGGGGAATAAATGTACAACAAGTTGCCGCAGATAATCCTTATGAAATTACGAATCCACAAGCTATCAAAATGATAGATAGTGAAAATTCGAAATTGATAAAGAAATAGGAGAGAATGATGGATAAAATTATAACATTAGGTCTCGTAATCCTAGCAGCTGTGACTGCTTGGGCAGTACTTACATCAAATCATCTATTCATTGGTTAATATGAGTAGTAGATTTACATTATTAAAGCGTAGAGTTATTTTACTCTGCGCTTTATTTATATCACTGAATACAGTTGCTAATGCAATGTATGTTATACAAAATGATAATATAATCAATGAAAAAGTATCTTCAAAAGTTGAGAGCTTAGGTAATGAGCTTTATAAAAAAACAGCTATTAGTGTATATGTAACACTGCCTTCTTCTTTAGAAAAAAAATCTATAAATGAGTATGCTAAAGAGTTAGCTAAAAAACTAAAAGAGCCTTATGTTTTATTGGTATTAGCTAAAAAAGAGAAGCAAGTTGATATAGTTAATTCAAAAGTATTAGATGATAAATTTGATAAAGAAGGAATTTTGAGTCCTTTTCCTTGGAGTGGATCAATTATACCTTTGTTATCAGTAAAAAAAGATAATGATAATTATAATGTTGCAGTTTTAAATGGATATGCAGATATAGTTGAGCAAATAGCAAAATCAAAAAATATTATTTTAGAGGGTGCTATAGGAGATGTAAATAGAGATATATATCATTATTTAAAGATTGCTATATATGGTTTTTTATTGATGATAATAGGAAGATATTTTTATAGAAAAGTGAGAAAAAATAATGATTAGTAAACTAAAACAAGAGAAAAACTATTGGCCTCATGCCATAGTAATGGTTTTAATATTTATGGTTTTTGCATGTGCTATGGTAGTGAAAATTGCTATGGATAATCCAGTTCAGATGGATAGCTTTTATTTAGAAAAATATCAAACTGTAAATGAAGATATAAATAGCATATTAGAAAAACAAAAAGTATTTGAAGAGAAGTTTGCTATAAAATATGAGACTGAAAAATTTATAATTGGTAAACCTAATACTTTTAAGATGAGTATAAAAGATATAAAAAATAACAATTTAGTTAAAAATGCAGAAATAAAACTTGTGTTATCAAGACCTGATACAAATGAATTTAATCAAGAATTTAATTTAAAAAGTGCAGTAAATGGATTTTTTACTATTGATAATATAAAAGTCAATAAGCCAGGACGTTGGCAAATACTAACTAAGATAAAAATTGGTGATAAAAGTAGCTACAATCAGTATGAAGTTTATGCTTCAAAATGAGTTTAAGTATAAACTCTTTCCCTGCAAATTCATGAACTGAATCATAAGTTCGTACTGTTACACTATAAACTCCTTTTGGAGAGACTATTCCATACTTTCGCCATCTTCCATAGGAAGATTACTTTTTGAGTACTCTACGATACCACCATCATAAACTTTAACATCTTTCATACCTACTAAAAACTTAGCAACAAACCAGAGTCCTCTTGCTTTATGTCCAGTATTACAGTAGATAGTAAGGGGTTTGTTTAATTCTACTCCATATCCACTATTGTAGAGTGTTTTTTTAGCTTCATCTGTAGAGATAAATTCAAAATAATCATTATTTTTTTTACTATATCTAATCATAGGAGTAAGTCTAGCAGTTGGTATGCGACCATGTCTTAACAAATCTTTTCTTGTATCTTCTCCTCTATAAAACTTTCCAACTCTTGCATCTGTTATCTGTTTGTCATCATCATACAAAGAATCAAGTATATCGTTCATAGATGCTACTATATTTCTATCATAACTTTCCAGTTCTATATCACTTTTTGTTATAGAAGGGAGTTTAGAATTAGTCTCTCTTTTTTCATAAGTCCACTTTGCAAAGCCACCATTTAAAATAGCACTATTTTTAAATCCATAAAGCCAACTATTCCACATACCACTTGCTGCATCTGCAAAATCTTTGTTTACTTTTCCGGCACTATAAAATACTATAACACTCTTCTGTGTTACACCTGCATTTTGCAACATCTCTTGCATCTGTAAAGGAGTATTAGGAAGTTTTGGTATATCACCAAGTTTTCCTTGAAAAAAAGTGGCCTTAGGATAATTTATAGCACCAACAATATGAGATTTTTTGTAAAGTTCTTTTTTTCTAGTATCGATAATAACTAAATTTTTATTAGATATATTTGTTTCTAGCCAGTCAGTAGTTGCTAAGTGGTTTGTTGGAACATCTATTGCAAAGAGTATGATTGTAGTTGATAGTGTAAGTAATATTTTTTTCATTTATGCCTCAATTATTTTTAATTATTGTATCATAAAATTAAAAAATAACAAAATTGTCATTTTAGCAGTAGTTTATCTTTATTAAGTTATGGTTATAGTGTTTTTTGATAGTATTTAGTAATTTTATTATGGAGTTAGTGTAGTGAATATCGTAGATATATTTTTTTATTTATTAGTGTTAGGGTTAGTAAGTGTTTTGTTGTGGTTAATTGGATTGATATCTACTAAAGTAAGAAGTAAACTACTTTTTTTTATAAAAAATAAGAGAAGTCGTCTTATGTTAACGCTGGTATATCTTGTAACTATTCCATTGTTGTCATATTTAACTATTAAGTTTAGCTATAGTAATCATATTGATAACATAACTAAGATGGTTGTTCTTAATTCTACAAAAGAGAATAGAATCATTAAAGATGTAAATACAAATTTAATATGGCAAGATAATGATATAGGATATAGTATAAAAAAGCAGTGGATTACAGATGAAAATTATAAAGTAAAACATTATATGAACACATCAGGAGATACAGCAGCAACATACTGTGAAAGATTAGAGCTAGCAGGATATGCAGATTGGCGTCTTCCTACTTATGATGAGTTAAGTGGTTTATATTCTAAAAGAAAAAAGTTAAAAAATATTAGTACTAATGATTATTGGTCATCAATATCTACTAATGGTATGGAACATAAGGCTCTTACTCAAGGATTTAGTGAATCAGATTTTTTAGAAATGGGTTCAGATTTTAAAAATAAAACTAATAATGTTATATGTGTTAGAGATGCAGAGTAATTAGAATATTGAATTATAAAAATGCATAATGAGGTATATTAGAAAATGACAGAAATTTTCCCAACTTCAAGATGTGTTAGAGAGTTTTACTCTCACTTTT
>CAZBPU010000085.1:0-8438 GCA_964493845.1 uncultured Sulfurospirillum sp. | reverse complement strand
CCCCCCCTCCATAAAAAAACCATTTCAAGCAACTATAAAAAATAAAATCTGAATTCAACCAATAAGTGCAATAAACACCTTTCTTATAATGCCATTTCCTCAGCAATTGTACAAAAGAAAATTTCAAACGGAGTTTTATAACCAAGTGACTTTCTAAGGCGAAGATTTAAACGCTCTTGAGCTTCTGCAATTTGTTCATCTCCTGAATTTAGGGAAAGAATTTTATCATAAAATATGTAAATATCAAGATATATTAATTTAATATTTTATCTTAAAATCTTTAAGTTTATTTCTTAAAGTAAGTCTTGATATACCTAAGTAAGAAGAGAGTTTTGTTAAGTTTGTGCAGTGATTTACTCCAATGAGTAAGATCTCTTTTTCAATCATTTCTTTTATCGCTCCTATCTGCTCAATACCATTTTGTTCTATTTCCTTAGCTAAAATATTTTTTAATGAATTATTTTTTACTTTTGGTTTCTCTTTCAGGCAGGTAAAATTATCAAACTCTATAGTTTCTTGTGTTGCATTTAAAGAGGCATTAAATACACAATTCTTTAGCTGTCTTATATTTCCACTCCATTCAAAATTTTCTAGTCTACTTAAAGCTTCTTTTGATATGGATTTTATGTTTGTTCCAAGTTCTTTATTGGCTAAACCAATGAAATATTTAGATAAAAAAGGGATGTCTTTTTTCCTCTGTTTTAGAGTGGGCAGTTCAATAGAAATCATACTAAGTCTAAAAAATAGATCTTCTCTAAATGTACTATTCTCAATAGAGTCTTTTAGATTTATATTAGTTGCACACACAATACGTCCCTTGAAGTGCTGTTCTTTATTTCCACCTACTCGTCTAAAAGTTCTGTTTTCTAAAAAACGTAAAAGTTTACTCTGTGTGATTGAATTCAACTCTCCAATTTCATCTAAAAATAGTGTTCCTTCTTTTACCTGTTCAGCATAACCAATATGTTGATTATCAGCACTTGTAAAAGAACCTTTTTCGTGTCCGAAAAGTTGGCTTTCAAAAAGTTCATCTGGAATGGAAGCACAGTTGACTGCTAAGAATAGACTTTTATTTCTTATAGAGTTTTTATGAATTAGTTCCGCAATCAGCTCTTTACCTGTTCCTGTTTTTCCAGATACTAAAACACAAAGATTATTGTTTGCGCATACTCCGATTTTTTTGTAAATATCTTGCATTGTTTCAAACGAACCAATAAACTTTTTCTCTTTTAATTGTGTTATCTGGTTATCATTTATAGATGAATGAGATGGAGTATATTTGTTTACAATTGCTATTAATTCATCTTCATCAAAAGGTTTTTGCAGTATATCTTGAACCCCAAATTTAGAGGCCTCTATGATGTTCTCTGGAGTAGTGTAAGCAGTCATTAAAACAACAGGGATTTTGAAGTTTTCTTCTCTAAACTCTCTTAGTAAATCAATACCAGTTTTATCAGTTTCTAGAATAACATCAAGTATGAGTAAATCACTGCCATTTTCTTGAAGTGTATCAACTAAATAAGACTCTTGTCCATCAAATTTATGGATTGTATGGTTTTGATTTTTTAGGATTTTTCCAACAGAATATCTAATCTCTGCTTGGTCATCAATAATAGAAATAATCAAGTTGTTCCTTTATTTGGCATATATATTTCAAATGTAGTGAAGTTTTTTTGGCTTATGATTTCAGCTCTTCCTTGTGCAGTATGAACTATCTTATAAATTGAAAATAGCCCTAACCCTGAGCCTTCTTTTTTAGTTGTAAAAAATGGTTTAAAGATATTCTCTTGTATATTTTTAGGGATTGTAGGACCCTCATTTTGAACTTTTAAAAGTGTCATATTGTGTTTAGTGTAAACCCAATCAACATTAATAGTAGTGTTTTCAAATGCAGCCTCTATAGCATTTGTTAGAAGGTTCATGAGTATTAACTCAATTGAATCTTTGTTTACATGTAAAGACATTTTTTCATCAATATTATGCTTTAGAGTTAAGTTTTTATTCACAAGACAACTCTCTAGAGTTTCTTCTATATCTAAATATATTTTTTTAACAGATTGAGGTTCATCTTGTATAACCTGTATAGGTTTACCGAGTTGTAAAAAATCAGTTACTTGTTTTCCTACTTTTGTAAAAGTTGAGTGTATTATGGGAATATCTTCACTATCAGGGAGTCTATTTTTAGGAAGCAAAAGTTTTAATGGTTGAAGAAGATTTTTTATCTCATGTGCAAAAATGGAGCTTATTTCTCCTAAAACTTCTAAAGAGTGCATGACTTTTTTGTTTTCTTCTTCTAAAGTAAGTAGAGTTATATCAGAAAAAGAAAAAACTATTCTTTGTCCAATATATTTTTTACTAACTAAGATAGTAAGGGCCTTACTTTCATCAGTAATTGAAAATGATTGCTCATCTTGTGTACTTGGTTTTAGTGTATCATAAATACTAGCTATAAAGAGCTTTTTTGCAGGGTGAAGTACGTAGTTGGATAGTGTATGATTATTTTGATACTCAATTTGCAGTTTGGGGTTACAAATAACAATAAGTGAGTCAACTGTGTTAAGTATATCATGATAAAAATCTTTTAAATCATTTTCTACTTTTATAGATTTTTTAATATCTTTCATAAATACAAAAGAGTTTTTTATAAGTTCTGTTATTTCATCATTCTCTTTACATGTATCATACTTCATTAAGTCCCATCTTCTTTGGGATATTGCTTTTGTGTTATGCATAACTACATCAAATCTTTTAAGAAGTCTATTTATAAAAACATTTGCCACAACAAAAGATAGAAAAGTAGCTATTAGTAAAAATATAAAATCAATTACAAAAGTCTGTTTTATCATGCTGTTTATAGACTGTTTTTCTACATGTAAAACTATTGTTCCCATTTTAAGCCCATTGCTTATAAAAGAGAGTTCTTCATCTTTGTGATCATTGATATAAGTATCACCAATATGAAATCTGTTTGTATCAGTATGGGCAATAATTTTGTTATTAGTATCTAAAATACCTGCTTGAGTTATTACGTTGGCTTTTGTTAAAGCTTTCAAAAACTTATATAAACTCCAAGCATCATTTGCTAAAATTGCAGAAGATACATAGTCTTCATTTGTTTGAATAGAAGATTGAATAAGCTCTTGAATTAATTGATTTGTTTGGTTTTTAGATATATCTAAAGCTACCAATACTGTCGAAGCTGTTATAAAAAGTATCATAAAGAGTATGATAACTGCGAGCTTAGTGTATATAGAAAGAGAGTGAATGTAAAATAGAAATTTTTTCATAGTATTATTCTATAGAACTCATCATATCTTCAATACTTTTAAAAGTTTCACCTGCTGGAAGATTTAGTTTATCTAATGATAGGGCTTTGAAAATTTCTTTACCATCGTTATCTTTATTCATATCAATAAGAGTCTGTTGAATTTTGAGAAATAACTTTTTTGTCATGCCATTATGAGCAACAATGGGTGACATAGTAAAAGGTCCTAGTTTTTGAACAATTTTTAGTTTTTTTATTTCATTGGGAAATCTTTTTGAAAATTGTTCATAAACTAAACTATCAACACTTGCTCCATCTACAAAACCATCAAGAACAGCTTGTATAGATTCTGCATGCTTGTAGGTATAAATTGTTTTTTTAAAAAATGTTTTTGGAGAACTATTTTTTTTCATTATTTCATACGTCGGTGCAATTGCCCCTGATGTAGAGTCTGGATCAGTAAAAGCAAAAATATGCCCTTTAAAATCATATAGTGATGTAAATAGTCTAGTCTTATTTGTGATTATATATGAATAGTAGTAATTTTTTTTATCTGAGATGGGCATCACTAAAACAGAAGCTAGATTATTTTTTTTTAGTTTTACGTAGGTAGAATTACACACATAGGCAATATCCACTTTATGATGTTTAATCATAGACATCATTTCTGCATATGTTCTAGAAAATTTTATTTCTACTTTTATATTTAGTTTTTTTTCAAGATAATTACTCCATTTTTTAAAAGTTTTTAAATCTCCTTTGTACACTGTTCCTGTTAAGCCAAAAACAATTTTTTCTTGTCCCAAAAGACCAAAAGGTAGTAAAAGAAGAAGAAAAAAGATGGTAAGTTTTTTATCGATGGTGGTAAATTTATAATCGTTCATAGTATGTAAGTCCTTTCAATAAACTATCTAAAGCCCTAAATATAGGGTTTTGTAAAACAGGAACACTTCGTGCATAGTAGAAAGTATATACGAAAAAAAATTTCATTTCCATTAAAGGAGTTATTATGGAGATTCTTTGGGATTACAGGGTTGTTTTAGATCTTTTTTTAGGTGGTGTTAGTATCGGCATCTTTTTATTGGGAGCAGTATTGTTTTATATTGACTCCAAAAAATATGAGCTTATTATAAAAAAGAGTTGGATAATTGCTCCAATTTTTATCATAGTAGGTTTACTGTTGTTGATGACAGAGCTTGGAAGACCAATGAATGTCATAAAGACTATCGTTTATGTTAATCCAACTTCATTTATGTCAATTGGTATTTTTCTACAAGGCATAGCTATACTTTTACTATTGCTTGTTGCTTTAAAAGCTTTAGGAACTAAGATGGAGTCAATTTCTAAACCTTTAGTTTATTCTGCAGCAGTTTTTGCAGGTTTAGTTGGATTCTATCATGGCTTTTTACTTACAGGAATAGGAAGAGAACCTTGGACCAATTCAGTTCCTATGATTTTCTTTTTGTCTTCAATTTTAGCAGGTGCTTCAATCTCTCTTTTAATTTCATATAAAAGTGAAGCATTTGATGAAGCTGTTGAAAAATTAAAAATTCCAATGATATTCAATGCTATTTTAACTCTACTTTTAGTAGCAGTTTTTGCATGGGCATATTCTTTGACGTTAAATAACGCAGAGGCCAAAATTTCTTATGAATTACTAATGAGTAATTTTAGTTCAATATTTTGGTTATTAACAATTTTAGTTGGTATGGTGTTGCCACTCATACTTTTCACAATGACAATAATGAAAAAGATAGATATTAAAACTGCTTTTGTGCCAGCGGCACTTAGCATAGTGGTTGGAAGCTTTTTTCTTAAATATCTGTTTGTCTATCTTGGTCAAGCGGTATAAGGAGTAATTTATGAGTATTAATAGAAGAGATTTTATGAAAATGTCAGGTTCTGCTGCAGCAGTTACTGCAACATCAGTTTCATTTGTTCCAAGTGAAGCAGAAGCAACAACAGACAGTAGTGAACCAGGTAAGTGGATTTCAACAACATGCCAAGGCTGTACAAGTTGGTGTCCAGCTCAAGTTTATGTTGTAGATAATAGAGCTATCAAAGTAAGAGGTAATGTAAACTCTAAAATGGGTGGCAAGATTTGTCCTCGTCCTCATATGGCAATACAACAAATGTATGATCCAGATAGAGTTGTCAACCCTATGAAAAGAACTAACCCTAAAAAAGGTAGAGGAGTTAATCCTAATTTTGTACCAATTAGCTGGGATGAGGCTTTAGACATAGTTGCAGATAAGATGATGGAATTAAGAAAAAATAATGAAACTGAAAAATTTGCAGTATTTAGAGGTCGTTATTCATATATGAGAGATATTCTTTATGATGGTTTGCCAAAAACATTTGGTACACCAAATAACATTTCTCACAGTGCTATTTGTGCTGAAGCTGAAAAATTTGGCTCTTACTATACTGAAGGAGTTTGGGATTATAAAGATTTTGATTTAGAAAATACAAAGTACGTTTTAAGTTGGGGTGCTGATCCACTTTCATCAAACCGTCAAACTCCACATTTTATGAATGTATGGGGAAAAGTGAGAGATGAAGGTCAGATAGTTGTTGTAGATCCTCGTCTATCTTCTACAGCAGCAAAAGCAAATAAATGGGTGCCTATTATTGCTGGTGAAGATGGAGCAATGGCAATAGCAATGGCGCATACAATTTTAGTAAATGGTCTTTGGAGTCGTGAATTTGTAGGTGATTTTACAGATGATAAAAACCTTTTCATCGAAGGTCAAGAAGTAGACGAAACTCTATTCAACGAAAAATATACTAATGGAATTGTAAAATGGTGGAATTTAGAGCTAAAAGACAAAACTGCAAAATGGGCTGCTAAAAAATGTGGAGTAGATGCACATACAATTGAAAAAATAGCACTAGATTTTGCAAATGCAGCACCAAGAGCAATCTCATGGGTAAGTCCGGGAGCTACTATGCAAGTTCGTGGAGCGTATAACTCTATGGCATGTCATGCTTTAAATGGTCTTGTAGGTTCAATAGAAACTAAGGGCGGTATTTGTCAAAAACTTAGTCCCCCAGTTAAAAAAATGCCTAATTATAAGCCATTTCAAGATGAAAATGCTAAGAAAAAAACAAAAATGCAAAAGATTGATCAGCGTGGTTATGTAGACTATCCTGCTATGAAGAAAGGGAAAGCTGGAAAAGGGGTGGTTACAAATCGTGTAGCTGATGCTATGCTTGCAAAAGATCCATATGAGCTTAAAATGGCAATAGGATATTGGAATAACTTTGTATTTTCTTGTACAGGAGCTGAGCGTTGGGAAAAAGCCATGGAGCAACTTCCATTTTATGTTCATATCACAACTAATATTGCAGAAATGACACAATATGCAGATATTGTTTTACCAGCAGCATTCTCCATGTTTGAAAAGTTTGCTTTCTTGAAAAATAAACAAAATTTACATGGTTATTGTACTCTTCAGCAGCCAGTTGTTAAACCATCTTTTAATGTTAAGCAAGATGAGACAGAAGTACCTTTTATGTTAGCTAAAAAACTTGCAGAAAGAGGATTTACAGCTTATTATGATTATTTGCAAGAGTATAAAGACCCAGAGACTGGGAAGCCAGCTTCAAATGAGTCTGAGTTTGCAGAAGTTGCTTTGAAGTACTATACTTCACCACTTTGGGATGGATCAAATAAAAATAATGGTCCGGCTATAAACAGTTGGAAAGATTTCAAAAAAGTGGGTATTTGGAATACTGCCAAATTTCCATATAAAAAGCACTGGGGTAAGTTTAAAACAAAAACAAAAAAATATGAGTTCTATAGTGAAACATTGAAATATGCACTTGACCATCATGCAGAAAAGAAGCATACGGAAGTAGACACAGTTCTTTTGAAATGTAACTATGAAGTGCAAGGTGAAAAAGCTTTTGTTCCTCATTATGAGCCACCAATCAGATTTGGAGATGAAAAAGAATTTCCATTAGTATTTACAGAACACCGTTCTCGTTTAAATAGAGAAGGAAGATCACAAAATACGACATGGTACTACTCTATGAAAGATGTTGATCCTGGTGATGTTGCTGACGAAGATGTAGCAAAAATCAATCCAGAGACCGCTGCACAATATGGTTTAAAAGATGGGGATATGGTTAAGCTCACTTCTGTAATTGCGAGTATTATATGTAAACTACGTACTTGGGAAGGTGTAAGACCGGGACAAGTAACAAAATGTTTTGGGCAGGGTCATTGGGCATACGGACGTATAGCAACTAAAGATTTTCATAAAGCGATTCCACGTGGTGCAAATACAAATGAGTTGATGCCAGCCGAAACAGAGAGACTAAGTGGTGCAAATGTTCGCCATGGTGGACATACTCGTATCAAAATAGAAAAAGTGTAAGGAGGATACAATGGCAAAATATGGAATGGTAATTGACCTTCATCGCTGTGTTGGTTGTGGTGGTTGTGATTTAGCTTGTAAGAGTGAGAATAATACACCAGATGGAATAAATTGGGCTGATCATAAGATTGAAACTCATGGCAAATGGCCAAATGTAAAGTATACTCATAGACCTACATTATGTAATCACTGTGAAGATGCTCCTTGTGTAAGAGTTTGTCCAACTCAAGCAATGTATAAAGATGAAAACGGTATGACAGTACATGATCCAAGTAAGTGTATTGGTTGTAAGAGTTGTATGTTAGCAGATCCTTATGGCGTAATTCACTTTAATAAGAAAACTGGATTTATAGAGTGGGGAAGTGATGATAGTACAATTGTTAAAGGTGGAACAACTTCTAAGAAAGAGTTGGCTCAAATGAGTAATGCACCTTTTCCTTACTTTAACGTAGAGCGTGGAGCTGATGGCTATGAAGCAATTAGAGGTAAAGGAGCAGTTGAAAAATGTACATTCTGTAATCACAGAGTTAAAAAAGGGATGATGCCTCATTGTGTTGAGTCTTGTCCTGCTGAAGCTAGAATTTTTGGTGACTTAGATGATGCAAATAGTAATGTAAACCAACTTTTAAATGCACATAAAGCTGAAGTTTTAATGCCTGAAAAAGGTACTAAACCAAAAGTTTTCTACATAAGAAGTTATAACTAAATCTAAAAGGGGTGAAAACCCCCTTTAGCTATTTGAACGGCTCCCTCTTTTTTACTTAGTTAAACCAAACACTCTTATTCGAGTT
>CAZBPU010000084.1:0-8448 GCA_964493845.1 uncultured Sulfurospirillum sp. | reverse complement strand
GACATGATAATAAATGTTGTAGATGCTACAAATCTGGAGAGAAATCTTTTTTTAACGACGCAGCTTTTAGGGCTCAATAAAAAAATGATTGTTGCACTCAATATGATGGACGAGGCAAAAAAAGAGGGTATTTGTATAGATGAAGAACAATTAAGCAATATTTTAGGAACACCTTGTGTAAAAGTATCTGCTGCTACTAAAAAAGGTGTTGGAAAACTCATAAATAGAACAGTAGATATGGCAAATTTTACTCAAGACAGTTCAAAGCTTATATTTAGTGATGCAGTGGAAGAAGAGATAGAAAAAATAACTAAATTTTTTCAAGATAAGAAATATACTGGAAGTGATGATTATAGGTCTTTGGCTATTAAGCTTCTTGAAGAAGATGTAAAAACTTACAAAAATATGCACGATGAACCTATTTGGATTGAACTTTTACCTATCATACGAGAAGCTTTAAATCATTTGTATATTCACTATAATACTAAAGATATAGATGAAATTTTTTCTGAAGAGAAAGCTTCTTTTGCAAAGGGTGCTGTTATGGAAACAGTCACATTTAAAAAAGAGGAAAATAAGAGTCTTACAGAAAAGATAGATTCTGTACTGTTACATAAAGTCTTTGGTATTCCAATTTTTCTTTTCTTTATGTGGGGATTATTTCAGCTTACATTTGAGTTAGGCTCAATACCGATGGATTGGATAGATGCATTTTTTGGCTCTTTAGGTGATTATGCTAAGACTATTTTTGGAGATGGTGAATTAGGCTCGCTTGTAGCTGATGGGGCTATTGCTGGAGTTGGTGCAGTAGTGCTTTTTTTACCAAATATTATGATTTTGTTTTTAGGAATAGCTTTGCTAGAAACTACGGGCTATATGAGTAGAGTAGCATTTTTATTAGATGGGTTTTTTCATAAGTTTGGACTTCATGGGAAAAGTTTTATTCCTCTTGTTACTGGTTTTGGTTGTTCAGTTCCTGCTTATATGAGTGCAAGAACTCTGAAAAATGATAAAGATAGATTAATTACACTTTTTATAATTGGTTTTATGAGTTGTGGTGCTAAACTTCCTGTTTATGTACTTTTTGCAGGAGCATTTTTTGGAGCACAAAGTGCTGGTAATGTTCTTTTTATCATCTATATCGTAGGTGCTATGTTCGGCTTGATTGCTGCAAAAGTACTTAAAGTTCTTGTATTTAAAGGAAAAGATGAGCCTTTTGTTATGGAAATGCCAAAGTATCGTTTACCATCTTTTAAACTTTTATGGCACACAGTAATTACAAAGTCAATAATGTACCTTAAAAAAGCTGGTACATTTATACTTGGAGCTAGTGTTTTTATCTGGTTTGCTAGTAACTATCCAAAACAGCCTGAGCTTGAACTCCAGTATGCAAAAAAAATAGAGATAGCACAGAGTAAAGAAGAAAAAACTAAATTACAAAATGAATTAACTAAAGAGTCATTAGGAAACAGTTATTTAGGTGTTATAGGAAAAGCAACAGCACCATTTTTTGCTCCTCTTGGTTTTGACTGGAGATTAACTGTAGCTCTTGAAGCTGGTTTAGCTGCAAAAGAGGTTGTAGTATCTACATTAGGAGTTTTATACTCTTTGGGGGGAGATGCTGCACAAACAACAAATTCATTATCTAATGAGATAAAAAATAATATATCATTTCCAACAGCTGTATCATTCATACTTTTTGTTATGATTTATCTACCTTGTTTTGCAGCGTCAATAGTTTTTGCAAAAGAGTCAGGAAGTTATAAGTATTTAGGGTATCTATTTGTATTTACAACCACTATTGCTTGGACTATTTCATTTATAGGTTACAATATAACAGCGATGTTAGTGTAAGGAGCTTTTGCTCCTTATCTAATCTCTATTATTTTCATCATTTATGATAGAGTCGTCATATGGGTCAAGGTGAGCATTTATAATCCACTCTTCATTTTTGTTAATATTTGCTATCTTATCTTCTATTTTATCACCTATTGAGTGTGCTTTTAGAAGTGATATACCATCATTGAAAACTAAGTGAACATCAACAAAATTTGTATTTGCTGATTTTCTTGTTTTTAGATAGTGATAATCATTAACTCCTTCTTCTTTTTCTATAATACTTTTTATCTCATTTACTATATCTTCATCTAGTGCAGCATCTAAAAGAACATATACACCCTCTTTTATAATTTCGTATGCAGAATATATGATATATACTGAGATAATGACACCCATTATTGCATCTATAATTTGTATTCCTGTTGAGTAAATAAGTATAAGAGAGATTAAAATTGCTCCATTACTAAGAACATCTGTTTTATAGTGAAGTGCATCAGATTTTATAACCATACTGTTTGTCTTTTTTGCAACATAGTTTAAGAACATTACAAGAGCTATTGTTATCACAAGTGAGATTGTCATAACTAGTATTGAAGAGCCAAGTAGAGTTGTCTCTTCTCCTATATAAGCTTTTTTAATAGCATGATAGAGTATAAAAAGACCACTCATTGTAATAATGGTGCCTTCTATTACCGCTGCCAATGCTTCTATCTTCCCTTTTCCATAGTTAAATGTTTTATCTGCTGGCTGTTCAGCTTTATTTATAGCAAAATAGTTAAATGCTGATATTATAAGGTCAAGAACTGAGTCAATTGCTGAAGCTAAAACAGCCACTGAGCCACTAAGAATTCCTATAGTTAGTTTGATTATTATTAGTATTCCTGCTGTTGCGGAAGATATAACGGTTGCTTTTTTCTGAAGGGTCATGATTCGCCTATATGTTTTTTGTGATTATACAGAAAAAAAAGAAAAAATAGGATAAAACGTGAGGAGGTTGCTTGCTGTTGTTACGTTTTATCCTATTAAATAATGTTGGTTACATATATATTCTAGTCACTTTTTAATAAAAATAGAATAATTGTAGCAATTTAAATTATTATTTATAATATATGTTTATATTTGTAACACCTGATGAATAGAAGAACAGTGAAGTGAACCATATTCTCTTATAAATATAGAAGCATCAACTTGTATTATTTTTTTATTTTGCAGAGTTTTTTCTAAAATCGAAATTACTTTTTTATCATTTTCATCATTATAGGTTGGTAAAATTAGTGCATCATTTAAAAATACAAAATTTATATAAGTAGCAGGAAGGCGTTTATTATTGAAATATTTTGGAGCAGGAAGAGGCAAAGGGATAAGTTTAAAATCTGTTTGTTGTAACTCTTTTTCCATCATATTTAACTCTTTAAAATGAGCATCATTTTCATCGTAGCACTTTGTATATACTATAGTATCTTTTGATATAAAACGTGCCAATGTATCTATATGAGAATCTGTATCATCGCCAACTAAAGTACCATGTTTCAATACTATAAGTTCTTTTAGTCCAAAAATATCTTTTATTTTACTTTTTATATCTTTACATGTAGAGTTTCTGTTTTTGTTAAATATACACTTTTTAGTTGTTAGCATTGTACCATTACCATTGCTATCTATGCTTCCTCCTTCAAGAATAAAGTCGATATTTATAAGATTGTTTTGAAAAAAAGAGTCATTGAAGTTGTTATCAAGAGTAGATTCAAACTTATTTCCCCAAGCATTAAATATAAAATTATAAGATTTTAATTTGCCATCAATAAAAACATCAATTGCTCCAAAGTCTCTTACCCATGTATCATCTGTTTTTATATTTTTTATCTCTATATTTTTATAAGAATCAAAAAAATTATCTAGTATCTCTGGTGTATTACAGATGATGATGCACTTTTGAAACATTCTAATAGCATTTATAAAGTTAACGTAACTAAGTTGAATCTCTTTTATAGAGTGTTGCCAATCTTTGTGTGTTGTTGGAAATACAACTATGATGGATTTCTGTTTTTCCCACTCTGCTGGAATTCTAATACTCATTCTTCTCCTTTGTATAAGAAATTATACCAAATCTGATATAATAATCATATGTTTAAAATATGGAAAAGACACAGTATAAACCAGATTAATATAATTGCAATTTTATTTGCTGGAATTTTCGCAGCAGTCTCAGCTTTTGTAATCATATTTAATGAGTATAGAGAGTTTGAAAAAGATATAGTAACTACAGAGGTAAATTATCTAAAGAATCAAAAGCGTAGAGCAGTAGAGCAAACTTCAAGGCTTTATCGACTTATAAAATATCGTTACGATATAGTAGAAGATAAAAGTATACAAAATGAAAAAATATCTAAAGAAGTGAGTGTAGTTTTAGATGATTCAAACACAGGAGCATATATTTTTATTTATGATAAAAATAAAAAAGTTGTATATAAATCTAAACAGTTTAATCCTGGTATTTCAATCATAAATAAGTTATTTAGTGTAGCCAAAGATGGTGGAAATTTTTTAACATTTAAATTAGAAGAAAATAATGAGTCTATTGAAAATTTAGCCTTTACAAAAGAGTTTAAAGAGTTAGAGTGGGTTATTGGAAGTGGTATGAGTATAGGTGAAAAAGATATTGTACTTGCCGAAAAAACAGAAAAACATAGACAAAAAATCGCAGGATTTATTTTAAAAATTATAACATTAACACTATTTTTATATTTAGCAAGTATTCTAAAATATAGATATATAACTGATAAACTTACTAAAGAGATAAAATTCATAGTTAAATCACTAAAAAAAGCTTCAAAAAGTTACACTTCTATTGATAGAAGTAAGGTTAAATTTCAAGAATTTCGAGAGATTACTTCACATGCGAACTATATGCTTTTAAAACTAAAAGAGAAAAAAGGTGCTTTAGAAGATATGAACTTAAACCTAGAGAGTTTAGTTCAAGAAAAAACAAAAGAATTACAAAAATCAGTAGAGTATGCAAGTGAACTTTTGGATTATCAAGATAAATTTTTAAAAAATGCCGTGCATGAAATAAATACACCTTTATCAATTATTTTGATGAATATTGACCTTTATAATATAAAATTTGAGCGAAACCCATATTTGATTAAGATAGAAGCAGCAGTGAAAGTTTTAGAAAACATATATGGAGATTTAAGTTTTATTGTTAAAAAAGAGAGAGAAGATAGAAGAGTGGATATGGTTGATTTTAGTCAATTTGTACGTGATAGAGTAGAGTACTTTTCAGATGTAGCAGTTGGAAATAGGTTGAAAATCAGAAGTGAAATTGATAGTGAAATATTTGTTTTATTTAATGAGTCTGAGCTTCAACGCTTATGTGATAACAACATATCAAATGCAATAAAATATAGTTATATCAATCAAGATGTATATGTAAGACTTTATAGAGATGATAGTTGTACAGTTTTTGAAGTTGAAAATAGTGGAGAAAAGATAATAGACAATAAAAATATATTTGGTAGATATTACCGTGAAGATACTGCTAGAGGAGGTTTTGGTTTGGGTCTAAATATAGTAAAAGAGATATGTGATAATAGTGGAGTACGTGTAGAAGTAAAATCAAATGGCAAAAAAACAGTATTTAAATATTTTTTTGAATGTAGCAGGAGCGTTATATAATGTTATGTACTAGATATTCTTTTATTTTAAGTTTAAAGGAGATAGTTAGATGAAAATACTTCTATTAGAAGATGAGTTTATGTTAAGAACTTCTATTGAAGAGTATTTGGAAGCTTCAAGCCATCAAGTTATGAGTTTTAATAATGGTTTAGAAGTGTTAGAAGTGCTTAAAAAAGAGACTTTTGATTTGTTATTATTAGATATTAATGTACCAAAATTAAATGGTTTAAAATTATTAGAAGAGTTAAATGATATAGAGATTGTTGTTCCTACTATCTTTATAAGCGCAAATTTAGATATAGAAGATATTAGTAGTGCATTTGATTTAGGTGCCTGTGATTATCTGAAAAAACCATTTCATCTTAAAGAGTTAGGAATTCGTATAGCAAGAGTTAAGAAAGAGCAGGAGATAAAAAGCTCTTCACATATGTTACTCAGTAAAAAATATTACTTTTCAAAAGATGAAAAACTACTTTTTTATAACAATAGTTCACAGACTATTACAAAAAAACAGTTACAAATATTAACACTTCTTTGTGAAAATATAGGTGTTATAGTAGACTTTGAAAAGTTTAGAAGTTATGTATGGAATAATGAGCCAGTAGACAATGCTACGATACGTGCAGAGATAAGTCGCTTTAGAAAGTCCCTTAAAGTTGACTTTATTACTAACATAAAAGGGGTAGGTTACAAGATAGATAAATATTACTCATTATAAAGAATAGGCATATTGCTACAAAATTTCTCACTATAAAAAAAATATGTGTAGTTTTCGGACATTTATAATATTTGCTACGTTAATGCTATGAATATAGAGTAAAATTCGTTTGCTGTTAAATCAAAAGAGGAGTGATCTTGAATAAAGAAATTTATGAAAAGGTTAGAAATAACCCAAAATATATTGAATTAGTTAAGAGAAGAAGTAGCTTTGCTTGGAAGTTATCACTTTTGATTTTAGGTGTATACTATGCTTTTATTATGACTATAGCTTTTAGCCCTGATATATTGGGAAAAACTATAGGTAATAGTGTTACAACTATTGGAATGCCTATAGGTTTTATAATTATACTTTTATGTTTTATACTTACAGGTATATATACAAGAAAAGCAACTAATGAATTTGATAAATTGACAGATGAGATAAAAGACGATATAAGGTTTGATACGTGAAATTTTTACTATTTGTAGTATTGTTTATGAATTCACTTTTAGCAAATTCTACAGTTGAAGTTAGTGGACAAAGAGGATTAAATATACCTGCAATTTTGATGTTTCTTTTATTTGTTTTTGCTACCTTGAGCATAACATATTGGGCTGCAAAAAGAACAAAAACTGCAAAAGATTTTTATACTGCTGGTGGAGGAATTACTGGTTTTCAAAACGGTTTAGCAATCGCTGGTGATTATATGTCTGCAGCTTCATTTTTAGGAATTTCTGGTTTAGTTTATTTAAAAGGCTTTGATGGACTTATATACTCTATAGGTTTTTTGGTTGGCTGGCCAATAATCTTGTTTTTAATAGCAGAACAATTAAGAAATCTTGGTAAATATACTTTTGCCGATGTAGCGTCATATAGACTTAGACAAGCACCAATCAGAACATTGGCTGCTTTTGGCTCAATCGCAACAGTTCTTCTATATCTAATCGCACAGATGGTAGGCTCTGGTAAGCTTATACAAATCCTTTTTGGACTTCCTTATGAGTTAGCAGTTATTTTAGTTGGTATTATGATTATCGTTTTAGTAACTTTTGGTGGTATGCTTGCAACTACTTGGGTACAGATAATCAAAGCAATTTTACTTCTTTTTGGAGCATCTTTTTTAGCGATTATGATTATGAGTAAAATGGGATTTAGTTTTGAAACACTTTTTCAAGATGCAGTTAACATAAAAGGAACAGATGCAATTATGCGTCCAGGTGGACTTGTTAGTGACCCGATTAGTGCTATAAGCCTTGGTATTGCGCTTATGTTTGGTACTGCTGGTCTTCCTCATATTCTTATGAGGTTTTTTACAGTAAGTGATGCAAAAGAGGCTAGAAAATCTGTCTTTTATGCAACAGGATTTATAGGATATTTTTATATATTAACGTTTATTATTGGTTTTGGAGCTATCGTTTTAGTTTCTAAAAATCCTGAGTATTTAGATATTGCAAAGGGAACACTTTTCGGTGGCAATAATATGGCTGCAATTCATCTTAGTCATGCAGTTGGAGGAGACTTTTTCTTAGGATTTATCTCAGCAGTTGCATTTGCAACTATATTAGCAGTTGTTTCTGGGCTTACGTTAGCAGGAGCTAGTGCAATAAGTCATGATTTATATGCAAATGTATTTGCAAAAGGAAAGACAAACGAAATAACAGAGATGAAAGTTTCTAAGTACTCTACGATAGGTTTAGGTATTACCGCAGTTATTTTAGGTATCGCATTTGAAAATCAAAATATAGCTTTTATGGTTGGGCTTGCATTTGCTATCGCAGCGTCTGCAAACTTTCCTATTCTGTTTTTATCTATGTATTGGAAAAAACTTACAACAAGAGGAGCAGTAATAGGTGGTAGCTTGGGTCTTGCAACAGCAATTTTACTTGTTATTTTAGGACCTATTGTATGGGGAGAAATACTTAATGGAGATGCTAATAAAGCAATTTTCCCATATAAGTATCCAGCACTGTTCTCTGTTACAGTTGCTTTTGTTGGAATTTGGTTTTTTTCTATTACAGATAAAAGTTATAGTGCAAAAAAAGAGATGGAAGCTTTTGAGGATCAATTTGTTAGAAGTCAAACGGGTATAGGCGCACAAAGCGTAGTTAAATAAAATTGAAAGAGAGGAATAAATATGTCACAAGTTTTTGAACCAAATAGAGAGTTTAGTAGAAATGCTAAAATTAAAAATATGTGTGAGTTTAAAGAGTTAACTTTACAGGCAGAGGAAG
>CAZBPU010000083.1:0-8521 GCA_964493845.1 uncultured Sulfurospirillum sp. | reverse complement strand
AAGCTATACTATCTCTATAAAATTCTGTTACTTCTTTAAATGCAATTCGTGGCATTTGAGAATAGTCAAGTGCTCCACTAGGGCAAACACTTATACATCCACCACAACCATGACAATCTATATGTGAAAAATCCAAGTGTTTAGTTTCATCTATTTTTAGTATCGCTATGGTTGGACATACTTCTGCACACTTTCCACAAATCTCTGTATTTCTTTCATGATATTGACATATACTAGAGTCATATTTAATAAAGTTTTTATATTTATATGTACCTTTATTTAACTTTACGGTTTGAACTGCTTTTTCTAATCCAGTTAAATTAGGATCACATGTACCACTTTGTTTCATAGCAAATTCAGGTGCATCTTCCCATATAATTTGGTCAGTCTCTAAATCTATAAGTTCATCTTCTTTTTTTATGGTTAATGTTAGTTTACCTATATGCCCATTTACATCTACCACATTGATAGGATTTAATACTATAGATGTAAACTCCAAGTTTTGTAACTCTTCCAATAAAACATCTTCATTTTTAGTTGAAACAATTACTACCTTATCTCCAACCGGCTCTTCAAAATCTAAATCTTGTGCTAAATCATATGTTGATGCTCTAATATCATATAGTTTTTTTATATTTACTATTTTTTGACTTATATCATCTTTTGTATTTTTGATATAGAAGTTTATCTCTGGAGCATATATCTGTGTATTTTTACTAGCTACATTTGAGACTACATACTCTCCATCATCTAACTCCGTAGTAACTTTTATACTATCATCTAGTGGATACTCTAAAGAAACTTGGTCATAAAACAGATACTCTTTTTCCATATATATACATCCTATCGGTCAATCTTTATTTACCGTATTATAAGTCCAATTGCTTTAAAACCTACTTAACAAGATAGTATTTATCCTATTTAACTCGCCTGTTTTTTGGGATTGTGTTAATTTAAATATATTTATTGTATAATCTAGTAATTATAAATTTGGAGAGATAAATGTCGGTAAAGAAGCGTTTCCTGTTTTTTATTATAATTGTTATGTTAATCACTTCTTTTGTATATGTTTCCTTTTCCAATGATGACGATTTAAAGACTATAACACTTGGAACATCTCTTCCTTTAACTGGAATCAATAAAGAGTTAGGTAAAGAAGTAATTGAAGGAGCAAATACTTATTTTAGTCACATAAATGCAAGAGGTGGTATAGATGGTAAAAAGATTAACCTAATCTATTACGATGATAAATATGAGCCTCAAAACACTCTTAAAAATATAGATATACTAATGAATAAAGATAAAGTTTTTTCACTTTTTGGTTTTGTAGGTACTCCCACAACAAAAAAAGTTTTTCCTATCATAATAGATGAAGATATACCTTTTATAGCTCCTTATACAGGTGCATCTTTTTTAAGAAATCACAATTTTTCTAATATTATCAACTTTAGAAGCTCATATAAGGAAGAGATAGAAAAAATAGTAAATTTTTTATATAAGACAAAAAACATAACTGATTTCGCTATATTTTATCAAAATGATGACTATGGAGAAGAGGGATACATAGCTACAATTGAAGCTCTAAAAAAAAGAAATCTTAAACTTATAAGTGAAGGAACATATAAAAGAAATACCCTATCTATTAGACATGCTTTACATGAAATAAAATCCGCAAAGCCACAAGCTATCATCATAGTTGGTGCATACAAACCAAGTGCCCTTTTTATAAAAAAAGCTAGAGAGTGTTGCTTTGAAAATACTATTTTTGCTCCTATTTCATTTGTTAATGCAAATGCTCTTATAGATGAATTAAATGGTGATGGTAAAAACATACTTTTTTCTCAAACTGTACCATCTTATGATGATAAGTCTTTAGCTGTTTCATCAGAGTATAAAAAACTTTTAAATTTATATTACCCTTCAAAAGAGCCAACATATGCTTCTTTTGAATCATTTTTAGCTGCTAAACTAGTAGTAAATGCCCTACAAAATATAAAAGGCTCATTGACTCCAAAAAAGTTTTTAACAAACTTAAAATACCTACCAAAAAATGTATTGGGAGAGATTCCTATAGTCTACAAACATAATCAATTACTCAATAAAACTTATCTCTCGATATACAAAAATGGGCAATTTAAACCAATAGGTAGAGAACTTTAAATGAAATTTTATAGCCGTGTAAATAGACTACTAAACAAAGTTAATTTTACCAATAAAACAAAAATTCTTATTGGTATCATTGCATTTAGTATGATTACTATCGGTTTTTTAATGATGATTTCAGTATATGCACTGAAGTTTGATTATGAAACACTTTATGAAAAAAGAACTCTTCCACAAGTAGGGTTAGAAGAGATAAAAGATATATATGCTGTAAATATATATGATACTTTATATGATATTAAAGAGAATAATATAGATATCAAAAATGCTTCTGAAGTAATCTCACTAGCAAAACAGATAGTTAAAGCTCAATGGAAAAACTATAATACAGCTATCAAATATAGAGTTGGTGGTTTACCTGAATTTGCAAGTAATTGGCTTAACTTTTTTCTTCTTAGTGAAAATATCCCTGAAAATAACTACTACCAAAAAGGAATTGTTTCTAAAGTTGAAGAGAAGATGAAAAGTATAGATATTCAAACAGATAAAGCCATTGAGTATATACAAAAAGAGCATTTATTTGAAGCAAAACAAACAATAGAAAATATATTTTTAGAAATAAACTCTATCAATATATATCTCTCTAGTCTCATAACTTCTCACTTGAAAAAAGCTGTCGCTGAAAAAAATAGAAATGATAGAATATTTAAAACAAGTATATATATGCTTTTTCTACTCATTGGACTAGTCTTTTTTCTAAGTATAATAATATCTCTAATACTAATAAATAACTTTAAAGATTTACATAAATCCTTAGAAACAAAAATAGCTGATAAAACAAAAGAGTTAAGAGTACTAAATAATTCACTCGAACGTCGTATAAAAACTGAAGTTGAAAATAGTAGAAAAAAAGACCAAATCATGTTCGCTCAAGCAAGACTAGCTAGCCTTGGTGAAATGCTTCAAAATATAGCACATCAATGGAGACAACCTCTAGGAGCACTTACTATGATAATACAAAGTTTTCAATCTAAATTTCTATCTGGAAAGCTAAACGAAGAGTTTGTCGACTCAAGAGTAGAAGATGCTGGAGTATTAGCAAAAAATATGTCTGAAACACTAGAAGATTTTAGAACATTTTTTGATCCAAATAAATCACATAAAAGTTTTAGTATAAAAAAAGTAATTGATAAGTCAATTGATTTAACAAAATATCAACTAGAAAAAGATGGTGTTGAAGTCTCATTTACAATGCAAGAAGATATTAAAATTTATGGTTTTGAAAACGAACTCACTCACGTGATTTTAAATCTTATAAATAACTCTAAAGATGCCCTAAATGAAAACAATATCGAAAAAAAACAGATAAGAATTATAGTAAAAACAACACAAAATAGCGTTATAATAAATGTGATTGATAATGCTGGTGGTATAAAAAGTGATATAATGACAAAAATTTTTGATCCATACTTTACAACAAAACATAAAAGTATAGGGACAGGTATCGGTCTTTACATGTCAAAGCAAATGGTTGAAAAACATATGAATGGAAAGATAAGTTGCAAAAATATGCAACATAAAATGGGAAAAAACGAATTAACGGACTGTGCAATGCTCATAATAGAGATACCAAAAAAACTATACGAGGAGATAGTATGAATAGAAGAGATTTTGATCTTCTAAATGGATTTAATATACTATATATAGAAGATGAAGTAGATTTACTTAAACATACAACTACTGTTTTAGAAGATTTTGCAAAAAATATATTTTCTGTTCAAACTTGTGACGAAGCACTTGCAATTTTAAACAAAAATCATATTGATGTTATCATCTCTGATATACTTTTAAAAAATGAAAATGGCATAGAGTTCTTACGTCATCTCAAAGATGACTTGGATATAAATATACCTACAATTCTTACAACAGCACATACAGATACAGAGCACCTTTTAGATGCAATAAAATTAAAAGTAGAAAACTATATAGTAAAACCTATCAATATAAAAGAGCTTCTAAATGCTTTACATGATGTACTTATGCCCAAAATACAACAAAAAGAGATAGATAAATCATACAACATAATCAAAACTATCTCAGCTGTAACAGATGGAAAGCAAGTTGATTTGATACGCTTTATAATCAAAAATCTTGACGATGAAAACATACTAAACTACTCTTATACAGAGATTATGGAAAAAGTAGAAGTAAGCAAACCAACAGTCATAAAACTGTTTAAATCTCTAAGTGACCAAGGGATACTAACAAAAATTCAAAATGGTAAATACCTTTTTGATGAAACAAAACTACCTATACCGGAGTAACAGATGAACCTTTTGAGAAAACTACCAAAGATAGATAAACTTATACTAAATCCTCTTTTTAAAAATCTAAATCCATCTCGTTTAACTGAGGTAGCTAGAGAAAAAATAGATAAATTAAGAGAAGATATACTAGAAAAAAAAGTAGAAAATTTTGATGATGAAGAGTTACTACAAAAAATAAAATATAGCTATGACAAACTTTTTGAGCCATCTTTAAAACCTCTTATAAATGCAACTGGAGTAATCCTACATACAAATATGGGAAGAAGTTTAATAGCTGAAAATATACTAGGAGAAGCTTCAAAAGTTATAACAAACTACTCAAATCTAGAGTACAACCAAGAAAAAGGTTGTCGTGGAGAGAGGTACGAACACGTTAGCCAACACCTCAAAAATCTTTTACATGTAGAAGATGTTCTAGTCGTAAATAACAATGCAAGTGCAGTATTTCTAATACTAAATACTTTTTCTAAAAACCAAGAAGCAATAGTTTCTCGCGGTGAATTGGTGGAAATTGGTGGAAGCTTTAGAATCCCAGAAGTTATGAGCCAAAGTGGTGCTATACTTCATGAAGTTGGGGCAACAAATAAAACAAAAAAAGCTGATTATACAAATGCTATCAATGAAAACACAGCAATGCTCATGAAAGTTCACCAATCAAACTTTAGTATTGAAGGCTTTAGTGAAGATACAAGTTACGCAGATATAAAAGAGCTTTGTGATAAGCATAACTTGATAGATTATTATGATTTAGGAAGTGGTTATGTACCAGAACTTCCATACAATTTAGGAAACAATGAGCCTTCATTAAAAACCATACTTAAAGACAACCCATCACTCATAAGTTTTAGTGGTGACAAACTTTTTGGAAGTGTTCAAGCTGGTATAATTGCAGGGAAAAAAGAGCTTATTGAAAAACTAAAAGAGAACCAACTACTAAGAATGCTAAGAGTTGATAAAATAACACTTAGCATTTTAGAAGAGACAATAAAAGCGTACTTAAAAGAGGACTATAAGTCTATTCCAACTCTATGGATGCTCTTCCAAAGTGAAGAGTCTCTACATGAAAGAGCTACCAACATGCAAAAAATTGTTGGAGAGTCTATATGCGATGTTGTAAAGAGTAAAACAGTTATGGGTGGAGGAACTTTGCCAAATAGAGAGTTTCCAACAGTCACTCTACATGTAAAGGGAAAAGCAAGTGAGCTAGAGCGAAAATTTAGAAAAAACAACCTAATAGGACGCATAGAAAATGATATGTTTTTGATAGACTTCAGAAGCATACTTCCAGAATTTGAAGAACAGATAATAAAGACAATAAAAGAGATAATAAAATGAAACATATAATTGTAGGGACAGCAGGTCATGTTGACCACGGTAAAACAGCTTTGATTGAAGCCTTAACGGGTTTTGCGGGAGATACGCTTGAAGAAGAAAAAAAGAGAGGGATTACGATAAACCTTAGTTTTTCAAATCTTGTAAATAAAGACACAAACGTAGCTTTTATAGATGTTCCAGGGCATGAAAAACTTCTAAAAAATATGATTGCTGGAGCATTTGGTTTTGATGCATGTATGGTTGTTATTGATGCAAATGAAGGTGTTATGCCTCAAACTAATGAGCATTTAGAGATTTTAAATCTTCTACATGTAAAGAGTATCATCATCGCTTTAACTAAAAGTGATTTGGTAAGTAAAGATAAGATTGAACAAAGAAAAGAGGAGATAACAGAGTACTTTAAAAACTTTTCTCATCTTGGGCTAAAAGCTATAATTCCTGTTAGTATATATGATAAAGATTCCATAGAGAATCTAAGAAATGAGCTTTTTTCAATCCCTATCATAGAAAAACCTAGCAATGGTCTTTTTAGATACTATATAGACCGCTCTTTTTCACTTGCTGGTGTTGGAACAGTAGTGACTGGAACTGTACTTGATGGAACTATAAAAGTTGGAGAAAAAGTATTTGCTCCTGAGCTTGGTAAAGAAATCGTAGTAAGAAACCTACAAGTACATGAAAAAGATACCGAGTCTGCTCTAAGTTCTCAAAGAACTGCAATCAATCTACAAAATGCAAAAGTTGCTCTTAAAAAAGGAACTCTACTTTGTAAAAAAGGTTTTATTCGTGGTTTTGAAAGTGTTGATGTTTGGGTTGAAGGAATTTCAAATCAAAAAGTAAAACACAATACAAAAGTAATCCTTTTCATAGGAACAAAACAAGTAGAAACAAAAGTGCTTCTTTATGGCAATGAAAATGAAACAAATGCAGGATTTGCAAAACTTCAATTTGATAAAAAAATCTTTTTAGTTCATAATGAACCTTTTATTATCTGTTCTAGTGGTAGAACTATTGGTGGTGGACGTGTACTAAATCCTATCAATGACCCAATAAAGAAAAAAGTAAAAATGCCACTTTTAGAAGCTCTAAAAAATGATGACTTTAAAACTGCTTTTAACTTACTTGTAAACTCTCACAAAAGAGGTTTTGGGCTTATCTCATCTAATCAAAGGTTTGGTCTCAATCATAGTGAAGCTTTAGAGATTGCTTCTAATATGGAAGATGTTTTTGTAGATGAAAAAGGGTTAGTTTTATATCCTATCGAGATTAAAAATGAACTAAAAGATAAAATAAATGCAATATATGAGAAAAATGAGTATGCCTTACTCTCCGCAAACTCTCTATCTCTTAAAATAAAATGGGCAAGTGAAACACTTCTAAATGATGTCTTAAAAGACATAGTAAAAAGTGGAAAACTTGAATACAAAGATGGAATATACAAAAACCCAAACATAGATGTAAATAATATAGATAAAGTCATAGAAGAAAAAATGCACTCTATACTTCAAAATGAAGGTTTTACACCAACAGCACCTTACAACATATATGATGAACTAGATATCGATAGAAAAATGGGAGATGATGCACTAAAACGTTTAACAAAAGCAAAAAAAGTAGTTCGCCTTGCTCATAACCTTTTTGTGACTACAGAAAATCTTAGTATTATAATTGTAAGATTAAGAGAGATTATGAAAAATGAAGGTAGTGTTGACATAGCCTCTTTTAGAAAATACTATGATATGAGTAGAAAGTATCTTGTTGCGTATCTTGACTACTTGGACCTATATGATGATGTAAAAAAGGATGGTATGAAAAGAGTGTTAGTTTAAACAAGAAATTTAACATCAAAGGTAAAATATGGTAAAACAATCTATTGAAATTTGTTATAAAAACAAAATAGACTTCAATATAACCTCTCAGTTGAAGATATAATTGATGAAAATATTTTATCTCTTCTTAATGAGATAAATAAAAAATATCCTAATGTTTTCCTGACTTAGGACAAGGTTACTATTTTTCAAAACCTATAGAAATAATATAAATTTAACGTTTAACATAACTTTTTTGTAAAACATCACTAAGCTCTACATTGCTAATATGTAACTCATCTAAAATATTATCTGTTTTTGGCATATCAAATTTTTCTATAGCAACAACTAGATCCAAAAGCTTACCTAGTTCACCTCTTCTTTCTAAAAGTGCCCCTCTTACATTAATATCTACATTTATCTCTTCTAATACAATATCTATCGGTACTTTCAATAATGCATCTACTAAAGATAAAATACCAACAAATGCAGCTTCATGACTATCATAAGTGATACTTTTCATCTTTTTTGCTAATTCAGCCATAATTTTTGAGCGATTTTGAGCAAGTTCTAACATTGGATTTTTCACCATTTTTGCTTCACTTTCCATAGATTTTGAAAAAGCTATTAAAAGTAACCACTGCTTAAGTGGTTTTTTTCCAAGCATTATTACTACTTGCTGAATCGACTTTACATCTTGTCTCAGCCCAATATAACTTGAATTGATAAATCTTAACAGCTGTATTGTAAGCTCAACTTCAGTCTCAAGTTCACGTACTATCTCTTTCATCTCTGTATATTCACTATCTAATAAATTGACTAATTGAAATATCTTTTTATAAGCAGGGTCTATTGACTCTTTTTGAACTATACTTGGTTTTGCAAAAAAGTAACCTTGAAAAAGTTCACATCCATAAGCTTTATATTTTTCAAATTCTTCTTGTGTTT
>CAZBPU010000082.1:0-8580 GCA_964493845.1 uncultured Sulfurospirillum sp. | reverse complement strand
GGTCGTGTTTGGTGTGGTTGGACGTGTCCTCAAACCATATTTAGAGTTATCTATAGAGATTGGATAGAAACATCTCTTCTTGGCCTTAGAAAAAGTGTTAAAAATAAACAAAAAGAGAGTAAGAACAGTCCTAAAAAGATTATTGCTGTTGGAATTTGGTCTATTATATCTTTAATCGCAGCATCAAATTTTACTTGGTATTTTATACCGCCTGAAGATTTTTTTAAATATATGCAAAATCCAATGGAGCATACAGTTTTATTAGGTGTTGTTCTTGGAATTACTGCGTTCTTGATTTATGATATTATACTTTTAAAAGAGGATTTTTGTATTTATGTTTGTCCATATGCAAGGGTTCAGTCGGTTATGTATGATGAAGAGACTATAGCAGCAGTTTATAATGAAAAACGTGGTGGAAAGATATATGATGAGCATAAGAATTTAATCAATTCAAAGCCAACAGGTGAGACAGATGAGTGTACAGGTTGTGAAGCCTGTGTCAAGATATGTCCTACTCATATAGATATTAGAAAAGGTATGCAGTTAGAGTGTATTAACTGTCTAGAGTGTGTTGATGCTTGTACCAAAGTTATGGGAAAACTTGGAAAGGAGTCTCTTATAGATTGGGCAAGTTCTACAGCAGTGGAAGAGAATAGAAAAACAAAATTTTTAAGATTTAGAACGATTGCTTATGGAATTGCTTTAGTGGTTGCTCTTATTGCTTTGTTTATGATGGGTGCTACAAAAGAGCATATGCTTTTAAATGTAAACCGTACAACTCAATTGTATAAAATAAAAGATGATGGTAAAAATGTTCAAAATGCTTATACATTTTTGTTTCAAAATACGGATGCTAAAGATCACAAGTACTATTTTGAAGTAGAACATAAAGGTTTATCTATAAAAAAACCTTCAGAACCATTTACTTTAAAAGCAGGAGCTAAACTTAAAAAAATAGTTATCATACAAGCAGATAAAAATCTCTCAGTTCATGATGAAAAAGATACTATCTTAGAAATAACAATTAAGGCATTTGCAGTGGATGATAAAGAGAAAATTGTTGTTAAAAGAGAGACGACTTTTATCTATCCAAGTCCATATTCTGTTAAAATGTATCTCAATAAATAAATATTGCGAGGCTCTATATGTAGAGCCTCGTAACCTATCTAGATTTAAAGAAATTTAACTAACATAGTTTTATAAAAATAAAATAAGAATTTTGCTACTCTGTAAGTTATTAATTTAACATAAAGAGAGAGATATGTCAGAGCTTAAGAGAACAGCCCTATTTGATAGGCATGAAAAATTAGGTGCAAAAAATATCGGTTTTTGTGGCTGGGAGATGCCAGTTCAGTATGAGGGTATTTTAAAGGAGCATGAGGCTTGTAGAAATGGTGTAGCTATATTTGACACTTCTCATATGGGTGAATTTTTCTTTGAAGGAAATCTTCTTTTTAGTGGTATAAATGATACAACAACTGTTGATGTTTTAGCGCTTCCTATTGGAAAATGTAAATATGGTTTTTTACTTAATGAAAATGGTGGTGTTATAGATGACCTCATTATATATAAAGTTGGTGAAGAGCGTTTAATGTTTGTTGTAAATGCTTCTAGAATAGACATAGATTTTAAAACTATAAATGACCAGTTACATAATGGAATTTTTACAGATGCCTCAGATGAAACTTCAAAAATTGATATTCAAGGACCAAAAGCAAAAGAGATACTTCAAGAGTTTGTTCCATTTGACTTAGATGAACTTGGTTTTTTTGGTTTTAAAGAGAGCAAAATTATGGATAGCTTTGCACTTGTAAGTCGTACAGGATATACAGGAGAGCTTGGATATGAACTTTACGTAGACAATAAAATAGCACCCCTTTTATGGGATAAGTTGATAAGTAAAGGTGCAGTTCCTGCTGGACTTGGAGCTCGTGATGTTCTTCGTCTTGAGATGGGATATAGTCTTTATGGACAAGAGCTAGATGAAAATACAACTCCCATTGAAGCAGGTGTTGGATTTTTTGTAAAGTATGATAAGCATTTTACTGGTAAAGAGGCTCTTTTAAAGCAAAAAGAAGAGGGTGCTCCAAGAAAGTCTATACCTTTTACAACAAACTCAAAGAGAGCTCCTAGACATGGTATGGAGATTTGGCAAAATGGACAGAAAATTGGAGTAGTAACTAGTGGGACTTTTTCTCCTTGTATTCAATCAGGTATAGGAATAGCTTCAGTTGACGCAAAACTTTACGATAAAGAAACTCCATTGGAACTAAATACTGGTAGAAAAAATATAGAAATCAGTGTAACAAAATTACCATTTTATAATAAACAAAAATAAGGATAAAAAATGAGCAAATATTATAGCAATGAACATGAATGGGCGATATTAGATGGTGAAGTAGCAAGTATAGGACTTTCAGCTTATGCAGTTGAACAACTTGGAGATATCACTTTTGTTGAGCTTCCAGAGATTGGAGCTGAGGCAGATAAAGATGATAGCATAGCTTTTATTGAGTCAGTAAAAGCAGCATCAGATATATATACTCCTTTAAGTGGAGAAGTTGTTGAAGTAAATGAAGCACTTGAAGATACTCCAGAGCTTTTAAATGAAGCAGCAGAGACTACATGGGTATTCAAACTAAAAGTTAGTGATGCTAGTGAGTTTGAAACTCTTATGGATGAAGCTGGCTATAAAGCATATATAGAAACATTATAATGCCATATACTCCACATACAAAAGATGACGTACAAAAAATGTGCGCACAGATTGGGATTAAAAGCGAAGATGAACTCTTTGCTTCTATTCCAAGTGAATTAAGGGCTAAAAGTTTTGATTTAGAAGAGGGGCTTAGTGAATTTGAAGTTTTTGAAAACTTTAAAGCAATGGCCAATCAAAATGATACTTCAAAAGTTAGCTTTTTAGGTGGTGGTTACTACGACCATATTATTCCAACTGCTGTTGATGCACTATCAACTCGTTCAGAGTTTTACACAGCATACACTCCATACCAAGCAGAAGCATCTCAAGGGACTCTACAAGCTTTATATGAGTACCAAACTATGATATGTAACCTAACAGGCATGGAAGCAACAAATGCTTCTATGTATGATGGTGGAACTGCTATTGCTGAAGCTGCTTTGATGGCAGTAAGAATCGGAAGAAAAAGAAAAAAAATCATTGTAGATTCTGGTGTTAACCCAATTTATATCAAAATTTTAAAAACTTATCTTGCTTATCATGAGTTAGAAGTCATCACTCTTGAAGTGAAAAATGATGGTAGTGATAGAGATACACTTTTAGGTCTTATTGATGATAGTATTGCGGGATATATCTTCCAAAACCCTAACTTTTTTGGCTCAATTGAGGACTACAGTGAAATTATAAAAGCACTTCACGATGTAAAAGCAGTTGCTATTATGAGTTCATACCCAATCGCTCTTGGAATTTTAAAGAGTGCTGGTGAAGTTGATGCAGATATATATTGTGGGGATGGACAGAGCCTTGGAAATTACCTTGGATTTGGTGGACCATCTTTTGGAATCTTAGCTTGTAAACAAAAATATATTAGAAATCTTCCAGGAAGGATTGTAGGTATTACAGATGATAGAGAAGGCAAACGCTCATACGTTTTAACTCTTCAAGCAAGAGAGCAACATATCCGTCGTGATAAAGCTACTTCAAACATCTGTTCAAATCAAAACCTAATGGCACTTCGTGCTACTATGTTTTTATCACTTCTTGGAAAAGAAGGGTTTGAAAAACTTGCTCTTCAAAACTACAATAAATCTGAGTACTTAAAAGCTGAGTTATCAAAAGTAAATGGTGTAAAAATTTATAATCAAAAACCAACTTTCAATGAGTTTGTAATAGAGCTTCCAATAAGTGCAAGTGAGTTTATAGATAAGATGGAAGAAAAAGGATTTTTTGCTGGTTTAAGACTAGAAACACTATATGAAAATTTTGAAAATAGGGTTTTAGTAAGTACAACAGAAAAAAGAACAAAAGCACAGATTGATAGCTTTGTAGCTTCTCTAAAGGAGATAGTATGAGTTCAACTCTTTTTGAAAAATCTCATAACGGAAGAAGTGGTATAAACATACCAAAACAAGGCTTGGCTGATGCTCCTGCACTTGATAGTTCTCTTTTAAGAAGTACTAAAGCAGAACTTCCAGAACTTAGTGAGTTTGATGTTGTAAGACACTTTACAAGACTTTCAAATAAAAACTTCTCAATCGATGCTAACTTTTACCCACTTGGATCTTGTACTATGAAGTATAATCCAAAAGTTCAAGAGCGTATTGGTGGTCTTGATGGACTTGCAAATCTTCATCCTCATCATATAACTAACAACAAAACTTCGTTAGTTCAAGGTGCACTAAAATCACTCAAAATTCTTGAAAACAGTTTAACAGAGATAACAGGTATGAAAGCCTTTACTCTTACACCTCAAGCAGGTGCTCATGGTGAGATGACTGGAATTATGATGATAGGAGCTTACCATAAGAAAAGAGGTAACAACAAACGTTATGTTATCGTTCCTGATTCTTCTCATGGAACAAATCCAGCAACTGCAGCTATGGTTGATTATGATGTAATTACAGTAAAATCAAACAAAGATGGCTCAATGGATTTAGAGTCTTTTAAAGAAGCTATGAGTGATGAGGTAGCAGCTGTTATGATGACTGTTCCAAATACTTTAGGACTCTTTAACCCAGCAATTAAAGAGATTTGTGATATTGCTCACTCGCATGATGCTTTGATGTACTATGATGGTGCAAACATGAATGCTATTATGGGTGTTATTCGTCCTGGCGATATAGGCTTTGATGTAATTCACCTTAATCTTCATAAAACATTTGCTACACCTCATGGTGGTGGTGGTCCTGGTGCTGGTCCTGTTGGAGTGGGAGATAGACTTATAGAGTTTTTACCTGATTTGAGAGTAGACTATATCGAAGAGAAAGGTTACTTTTTTGGCGAAGTTGCCGAAAATAGTATAGGAAAAGTATCTCCATTTTTTGGAAACTACCTTGTACTTGTAAAAGCTTTAGTTTATATGCAAACGCTTGGTCGTGAGGGTATGATAAATGCAAGTAGAAAAGCTGTTTTAAATGCAAACTATATTTTATCTAAACTAAAAGACCACTTTGATGCACCGTTTAAAAACTACTGTATGCATGAGTGTGTACTTAGTGCTGAAACGCTAACAAAAGAGCATGGTGTAAGAGCTATGGATATAGCAAAATACCTACTAGACTTCGGTCTTCATGCTCCAACTGTTTACTTTCCACTAATAGTAAAAGAGTCTATCATGATAGAGCCAACTGAGACTGAAAATATAGATACTATTGACTTCTTTTGTCAAAAGATGATTGATGCAGTAGAACTTGCAAAAAGTAATCCTGAAGCTTTTAAAACTCTACCTCTAACTTTGCCAATCAGCAGACCAGATGAGACAAAAGCAGCTCGATCACTTAATATAAGATGGGAAATATAATAATAGTATGAGTTTTAAATTTATCGATAGTCCAAAACTTAGCGCCAAAGCTAATATGGACTTCGATAAATCTTTAGTTGAAAACTTTGATGATACACCTATCTTTCGTTTATATAGTTGGGAAAAAGATTCATTTACAATAGGTAGATTTCAAAAAATAGAAGATATATCAGATATCAAAAAATTTGGTAACAACTATGCAAAACGTATAACTGGTGGAGGACTTCTTCTTCATGGTTATGATATATCCTACTCTATACTTTTACCAATAGACCTTTTAGGCTCAAAAAATGTTAAACAAAGTTATGAGTATATCTGTTCATTTATACTAAATTTTTATAAAAAATTAGGTTTACATGTAGAGTATGCAAAAGATATAGATTTAAATCTCAGTAAAAGTTTTTTTTGTCAAGAAGGTTTTGAGGCTTATGATATGGTATGTGAAGGTAAAAAAGTAGGGGGTAATGCACAAAAAAGAACAAAAAGTCTAATCTTCCAACATGGCTCCATCCCTTTAAAGATAGATAAGAGAGAGTTTAGTGGTTGTTCTTTAGAGGAGTTTGGAATTTATCTTCATGAAACAGAAGCAAAAGAGCTTTTAAAACAGAGTTTTGTAGAAACTTTTGGTATAAATTTAAAGTAATATTTCTAAAAATATATTTTTTAAGTATTTATATGTTTATTACTCCACCGACAAAATACATAAAAATATAAGGTAAACTTAGAAAAAAATCTTAGATAATTTACAAAATCTTAGATATAATAATTACTTTACATGTAAAGAGTAGTTAAAAGGATATATTTAAAAATGGTGAATAAAAGAAAACCAGAATGGTTACTAAAAAAAGTCTTTTTTGCAGAACAAAAAGATGTTGAAGTAGCACTAAAAGATATAGGTATACATACAGTTTGCCAAGAAGCAATGTGTCCAAATATGAGTGAATGTTTTTCTAAAAAACTTGCTACTTTTATGATACTAGGTTCAACTTGCACAAGGGCTTGTAGTTATTGTAATGTTGATACAGGAATGCCAAGCGGTATAGATGAAGATGAGCCACAAAAAGTTGCTGATGCTGTTGTTTCTTTGGGATTAAAACATGTTGTTATTACAAGTGTTACTAGAGATGATTTAAAAGATGGGGGGGCACATCAATTTATAAAATGTGTAAGAGCTATTAAAGATATAGATGAGAGTATAACAGTTGAACTGCTTATTCCTGATTTACAGTATAACGAGAAAGCACTTTTTGATGTTGCAAATTGTGGTGCTGAGGTTGTTGGACACAATATGGAGACAGTTCCTCGTCTTTATAGTGTAAGAAAAGGGGCAAATTATAAAAAATCTCTTGGAGTTCTAGAGTCACTAAAAAAAGCAAATCCTAAGTTAAAAACAAAAAGTGCATTTATGCTAGGGCTTGGAGAGAGTGAAGATGAGTTAAAAAAGTCTTTGCAAGACTTACTTGGTGTAGATTGTACTTTACTTACAATGGGACAGTATCTAGCTCCTAGTAAAGCACATGTTGAAGTAAGTGAGTATATAAAACCTAAAAAATTTGAAGAGTATGGACAGATGGCACTAGATATGGGATTTGAATTTGTAAAAAGTTCGCCATATACAAGAAGTTCTTATATGGCGCATGAGTATTTTGAAAATGGAGGAAAAATAAATGGATAAATTTGATATTATTATAATTGGAGCAGGACCTGCTGGTAAAAATATTGCTTTAAAGTTAGAGCAGAGTGGTTTAAATATTGCTATTATTGAAAAAGATAAAGTTGGTGGAACTTGTTTAAATGAAGGCTGTATTCCAGCAAAGCTCTATCTTGAGAGTGCTGGATATGTAGCAAAGTTAAAACATTTTTCACAATTTGGTGTACATATTGATAACTTAAAATTTGATTTAGAAGAGTTAAAAACAAAAAAAGAAGAACTTTTAAAGTTATTAGGTGATGGAGCAAAAGGAAAAATTGAAAAATCAAATATTGAGTTTTTTCAGGGAGAAGCATCTTTTATAGATGAAACTTCTGTTAAGGTAGGAGAAAAAACTCTAAAAGCAGATAAATTTATAATTGCATCTGGATCGGTTCATAGACCACACCCTCTTTTAGAGATTGATGGTAAACAGATAATATCTAGCAGAGAAGTTTTTGAACTTAAGAAGTTACCCAACTCTATCTTGATTGTTGGAGGTGGTGCAATAGGGTGTGAATTTGCTACTTTTTTTAACTCACTTGGAACTACAGTTCATATAGCAGAGTTTACTTCACAAATAGTCCCAGCAGAAGATAGTGATGTAGCAAAAACTCTTCAAAGAGAGTTACAAAAAAAAGGTATCAAGATAACAGTAGACACAAATGTAACTTCATTTACGAAAGAAGATAATATTGTAAAAGTAGATATGCAAACAAAGAAGTCTAGTATAACAGAGAGTTATGAGTTAGTGTTAGTATCTATTGGACGTGCTCCAAATAGTGCTGATTTAAACCTAGATAATGCCGGTGTGATAAGCGATAGAGGATTTGTAATAGTTAATGAACAATTGCAAACAAATATTACTAACATATATGCTTTAGGTGATGTTATACCTACACCAGCTCTTGCTCATGCTGCTTACAATGAAGCAAATATCTTAGCTGAGAATATCATAAATAAAAGTACAAATACTCCATCAAAAATCATTCCTTTTGTTACCTTTTGTCAACCACAAGTTGCTAGTGTAGGTGAAAATGAAAAAACCTTAAAAACAAAAAATAGAGAGTATATAGCAGTAAAACATTTTTTTAAATCAAATGCAAAAGCAAAGATAAAAGGAGATGATAGTGGTTTTATAAAACTGCTTTGTGAGAAAGATAGTGGTATAATATTGGGAGGTTCGATGATAGGAAACGATACAACAGAGCTTATACATGAAGTTCTTATTGCAATTGAGAAAAGAACTACTTTGGAAGAAATTTCAAATATGGTTTTTGCTCATCCAACACTCTCTGAATCACTTTGGGAAATGGCATGACAATATATTTATTTTAAGTATATTGAGGAAGTAAATCTAGCACCTACATAATAGATGCTAGATTGGAGTTT
>CAZBPU010000081.1:3681-8772 GCA_964493845.1 uncultured Sulfurospirillum sp. | reverse complement strand
TACTTGAAGAGTTTTTGAGGAAGAGTTCATGAAATATACAGAAACTATGTTTCGTACTTCAGTCGCGAGGAATTTTTACTGGACTTTGTTCAGTAAAAAGGGGATAGTATAATGACACTTCATGAAAAAGAGAGAGAAATCATACTTAAAAATGAGTATGTAGACAATTTTGATTTTGATGAAGTAAAAGAGTTTATAAAAGGAGCGTCAAAAGACCTCTTTATCTCACATAAATTTAAAAATTCTGATACGACTTTAGTACAACCTCGTGGTGGTTTTCCAACATATCAAAAGCAGTTTGAACTCTATAAAGAGTTTGAAAAAGCTGACATTGATGTTATGCCTCTTACTATAGATTCTCATACAAGATTAAACGACTATGGTAGTGCTAAAAAGATGCTTGATTTAAGTGAAGCTAATGAGGTAGATATGCTAAATGGCTATCCTTTAGTAAATCATGGTTATAGAACAACTAGAAATATGATAACTCACTTTAATCGACCAGTAAGCTTAAGACACGGAACACCTGATGCAAGACTTTTGATAGAGACCGCACTTGCAAGTGGTATATTTGAGATTGAGGGAGGTCCTATAACTTACCTTTTACCATACTCAAAAAACTTTCCTTTAGATAAGGCATTTTTGTATTGGAAGTATGTAGAGAGAGTATGTGCAAATTATTCAGGTTTAAATGAGCCAATAAACAGAGAGTCTTTTGGACCTTTAACAGCTACACTTGTTCCTCCTTGTGTGACTATTGTTATTCAGCTTTTGGAGATGTTGCTTTCACTTGAAGAGGGAGTGAAGTCATTTTCAGTTAGTTTTGCTCAGACTGGTTCAGTCAATCAAGATGCTGTCATGGCAAATGTAATTCGAGAGATGGCAGACTTTTATGCCAAAAAGATTGGTGTAGAAGATGCGACTATAAACTTAGTATACCATCAATGGATGGGAGCATTTCCAAGAAACAAAGAGTTTTCAGACTCTCTTATAAATACAAGCTCATTTATAGCTAGACTTGTAAGAGCTGATAAGATAATCATAAAAACAAGAGATGAAGCATTTGGAATCCCAACTATGCAGTGCAATGCCCAATCAGTAGCAAATACAAAGTATACTTTTAAAATGCTAAAGGGCTTACCACCTATTACAGATGAAGAGGAAGAAAAAAACCTTACCGAAGAGATACACTCTATTATGGAAGCAGTTTTCAATGATAGTGCAGATACTTTATGGAGAAAGGTGTTTAACTCTATCAAAAATGGTATTATTGATGTTCCTTTTTCCCCTCATATAATCAATCACAATGCAGTAGTTACCATAAGGGATGAGTTTAGTAATATTCGTATTATAGAGCGTGGTAGTATGCCTATAAGTGATAAGTGTTTTGCTTATGAAAAGTCAAAAGTAAAGATAAGTGAAGATAAAACAGCAGTAATCAATAAGATAGTAGAAGATATAGGAGTTATGAATGAGTAAGTTACTTATAGATGTAGGAAGTACATACTTTAAGATTAGCTCTAAAGAGGGTGTTAAACAGCAGTTTCGTAATTTTAACAAGACTATTTTTGATGATTTAACTACATGCTTTGGTGAGACTATAGAAAAATATGCTAAAAAAGATGTATATATATGTTCATCAGCAAATGGAGGATTGAGTACACTTATAATAGGACTTACAAACTCATTTAGTTTGAAGTATGCAAAAAATATAGCATTTAACTCTGGTATCAATATTATAGATACGGTGCTTTACCACCATATAGATGAGAGCTCAACTCCTGCTGAATTGTTAGATGTAGTTATAGTAGTAGGTGGCATAGATAGTGTAGGTGGAATTTATGATGAAAAACTCTTTGAGTATTTAGCTAGGCTAAACTATAACAATGTTGTTTATGTTGGAAGTAAAAAAGATGAAGAGTATTTAAAAGAGAATATTGAGAATTTAACAGTTTTAGACAATATAATTACGAAGAAGTTAAAAGTACATGAAGAGGGTTTAAAAGAGTATCTTACAAATCTTTATCAGCAAGATATTATGGGAAAAGAGGATATAAAAGAGCTTTATGCTTTAACAGCAAATCAAATTTATCCTACACCATATATAGTAAACCAGTCATTACCTCTAATAGATGCTAGATTTGAAGTTATAAATCCTTTTATAGTTGTCGATATTGGTGGAGCTACAACAGATATACACTACTCTAAAGATTTAGCACGAGACAATATGGTAACAAATAGTGAATATGATAGGCTTGTATTTAAAAAACTTGGAGTTTATAAATCAAAAGAGAGTTTAGTATTTGCAGCAAAAAATAATGAGTTTGTTTATGAGTTATTAAACCATTTAAATGTAACAGAAAACATACTAGAAGAGCAGAGTGAAAAAGCGACTAGGATTTTGATGCAACTATCTATTTTCTTAGTTTTATGTAAAGTTTCAACACACACTTCTCTTTATGTAACTTTAGATTTGCATTTGTTAAAAAGTATCGTCTTGACTGGTGGTATAACAAAAGTTTTAAGTTATGAAGAGGTTGAGGCAATAGTTCAGTTTTTTTACAAGAAGATTTTAAACACAACTGCAATACCATCAATACTCTTAGATTCAAATTATGATATTTGGACTTTAGGAATGAAAAGGATAAAAGATGTCAATTAACTGCATGAGAGCACTTATAGAAAAAGCAAATAAAAAATCACCAACAAGTATTGCGGTGATTGATGGAGATAAAAAACTGACATATAGTGAACTTTTTACTAGAGTAAACCAAGTTGCACACTATATTAGTGAGCTTGAACTTCCCAAAGGAAGTCGTATAGGTATATACTCTTATAAAGGAGCAGAACAAGTTGTAGCTATCTTGGCTGTTATGTCTACAAGTCATATACTTGTGCCAATTTCTAGACTTTTAAAGCCTGAACAAGTAAAGCATATTATCGATGATTGTGGCATTGTTTGTATGCTTACAGATAAAGTAAAATTGAAAGTTATTGATGAGGTAGGTTTTGATGGTACTATCATAACTTATGAAGCAACAGGAAGAGAAATGGTCTCTTTTGAAGAGATATATAAGTGCTGTACTAAAAAGTATGAGTCTGTTATAGGAGGACACACAAATGCTGTTATAACATATAGTGTTGGTTCATCTAGCTCACCAAAAGGTATAGTTATTACGCATAGAAACTTGGTAGATAGTGCTAGAGTCGCATCTGAGTATTTAGATATAAAAAGGGATGATGTTATCTCTGGAATTTTACCTTTTATCTTTGATTATGGTTTAAATCAAATCTGTTGTGCAGTTTATAAAAGAGCTACATTAGCTATACACAGTATGTTGCTCTCATCTGATTTTTTTAATCATGTATTGAATGATAAGGTAACTATAATTCCTCTTATGCCTATTCATATAACTCAAATGTTTGATGATGAGAGCATGAGAGTACCAAATCCAAAACTTCTTTCAAATGTAAGAGTTATAACTAGTAGTGGTGGAAAACTTACTAATAAGATGATAAAAAACATAGATTCACATTATATAAATGCTGATTTTTACTCTATGCATGGGCTTACAGAGGCATTTCGCTCTACTTATCTTGATCCAAGCCAACTTAAAATTCGTCCTGAGTCTATAGGAAAACCAATTCCTGATGTTGAGATATATGTTGTTAATGAAGATGGATATGAGTGTAAACCTAGAGAAATTGGGGAACTTGTTCATCGTGGTGGTTATATATATAAAGGATATTGGAATGCAAAAAGTGAGACAGATAAGCTATATAAATCAATCAAAGTTTTAGAAAAAATAGTCAATCTAGATGGAGACTTGACTGATGAGATAGTTGTTTGTAGTGGAGATTATGTGTATAAAGATGAAGAAGGATATATCTATTTTGTTTCAAGAAAAGATGAGATTATAAAATCATGTGGTTTTAGAATAAGTCCAGCAGAGATAGAAAAAGCAGTTTATGACAATCTCTCTTTTGTCAAAGAGTGTGCTATCTTTTCTGTTGAAAATGAAAAGATTGAGGAAGAGATAGTTATGGTTTATAGTGCTTTAAAAGAAGTACCAAAAAATGAGATACTGTTTGAGCTTAAAAAGCATTTACCAAACCATATGATACCAGTAACTGTAATGTATAAAGTAAAATTACCTCAATCAAAGCAAGATAGTAGCAGGTTTGATAAAGAAGTGTTAAAAAAAGAAGTTTTAGATATTGCGTAATTTGGGTTTAAGTAAAAAAAAGGTAAAATCCGTACCTAAAAAACAAATTTAACAAAGGATTTTTTGTGAAAAGAACATATCAACCACACAGTACACCAAGAAAGCGTACTCACGGTTTTAGAATTAGAATGAAGACTAAAAATGGTCGTAAAGTGATTTCAGCTCGTCGTGCAAAAGGTAGAAAGAGATTAGGACTATAAGCACTTTTAGAAAGCTTACAGCAAATAGTGAGTTTTCAAATGTTTATAAATATGCAAAGAAATGGCACTCAGATGGTGTTGTTGTCTTTTTTAAAAAAGGTTCAGAAAAGAAGGTTGGTTTTACAGCTAGCAAAAAAGTTGGTAATGCTGTCAAAAGAGCACAAGCGAAACGTAGAATGCGCGCATTGTTTTTTGATAACCAAGAAAACTTGGTAGATGGCATTTATGTATTTGTAGCAAAAGAACGAATGAGTCAGATGTCTTATGATGAGTTAAAAAGAGGTTTTGTTTGGTCTCTAAAGAGGCTTAAATGTCTAAATTCATGAAATATCTGGCCCTTTTCGCCCTAAAACTGTATCAGAAAGTTTTTACACTGTTTAGTTATGGAAGTTGTAGGTACTATCCTACATGTTCCGAGTATGCAAAGTGGCAAATTTTGCATAATGGTTTTGTAAAGGCTTGTGTTTATAGTTTATTGAGAATTTTAAGATGTAACCAGTTATTTCCAGGTGGAATTGACTATCCTGTTATAACTAAAAGTTTTCATAAATCTCTTGTTACACTTCACCCTTCTAAATCTGCAGATATTAAATTTTGGTTTGTGCCAAAAAATAGTAAAAGTTTTTATGTTATAAAAGCTTTTAAATAACCTCTTAAAAGGGAAC
>CAZBPU010000081.1:0-3581 GCA_964493845.1 uncultured Sulfurospirillum sp. | reverse complement strand
ATTAGTGCTGAAAAATATGAGATTAAGATAGATAGACTTGGTCGTATTAGTAAGTTTTATTTAAATGAGCCAAAATATAGAGATGTAAATGGTGATAGAATTCAATTAGTTGATTCTGAGTTAGCACCATATCCTCTTGAGATTCGTTTTTCTGATACAGCTATAAATACACAAGCGTTTGCTACTTCTTATACAGCTAGTTCAGATAATATAAAAGTAGGAGAAAATGGCACAAAAATAATTTTAACACAATCTTTAAGTGGTTTAAATATACAAAAAATAATTACATTTTTTCCAAAGGGAAATTATAATTTAGAAATAAAACTTGATAACTCTAAAGAGTATTTTATAACACCTGGTTTTAGACCAAATATAGCAGTAGATAACTACACTTTTCATGGTTCTCTTATAAAAGAGGCTGATGATACTTTAAGAGTAATAGATAGTGGTGATGCTGTAGGTGAAAAAGGTGCTATGGGTGCTAAATTTGCTGCTTCAACAGATAGATACTATACAACTATGTTATATAGCCTTGATGATGGACTTGATGTTATAGTAAGCCCCGCACATGAAGATTTTCCATTACTTTTTGTAAAAGGAAGAGATGATTTAAAACTTAATGGATATATGGGACCAAAAGACCATAGAGTATTAGTTGCAATTGATCCTAGACTTACAGATGTTATTGAGTATGGATTTTTTACTTTTATTTCAAGACCTCTTTTTACGCTTTTACAATTTTTAGAGTCAATGACAGGCAACTGGGGTTGGTCGATTGTACTAATGACTATGCTTATTCGTTTAGTACTGTTTCCTTTAACATATAAGGGTATGGTTTCTATGAATAAGCTAAAAGCACTTAGTCCAAAGATAAAAGAGCTTCAAGCAAAGTACAAGGGTGACAAGCAGAAACTAAATACACATATGATGGAGCTTTATAAAAAACATGGAGCAAACCCAATGGGTGGTTGTCTTCCTATGTTATTACAAATTCCTGTTTTCTTTGCGATATATAGAGTTTTACAAAATGCAATCGAGCTAAAAGGTGCTCCTTGGATTTTATGGGTAAATGATCTTGCTGTTATGGATCCTTATTATATACTTCCTGTTGCTATGGGTATTACTATGTTCTTACACCAAAGAATTACACCAACTAACTTTACAGATCCAATGCAAGAAAAAATTATGAAGTTTTTACCATTAATCTTCACATTTTTCTTTGTAACTTTCCCAGCAGGTCTTACACTCTATTGGTTTACAAATAACTTATTTTCCATAGCACAACAGTATTATGTAAACTCTTTGTTTGCAAAAGGTAAGGAGAATGAGTTAGCAACAACTGAAAAAAAGGTTAAAAAATGATACGTATAGAAGCTAATACTTTAGAAGAAGCGTACTCAAAAGCTGCGGCAGAACTTACATGTTCTGTTACGCAGATAACTTTTGAAGTGATTCAAAATCCAAGTTCTGGTTTTTTAGGAATGTTTAAAAAAAGTGCTGTTGTAGAAGCAAGACGTGCTAGTGATAGAACTTCTAAATCAACTGATGAAAAACCTAAAAAAAGTAGAAATAGAAGAAATAAAAACAAGAAAGTAGAAGAATCAGAAAATAGAGAAAAAAAAGAAGTGAGTAAATCACAGTCAAAACCTCAAGCTAAGAAGGCACAACCAACTCCTAAAAAAGCTTCAAAAAAACAAGAAAATACAAAAACCACACAAAAACTAGCTCCAAAAAGAGAAAATAAAAAACCTAAAGTTGAAGTTGGTATTGCAGTCGATGAAATAAAAAAAGATATTAATTCACTTTTTGTTCACAGCTGTTTTGAGTTAGATGAGATAAAAGTAGAAGTATATAGTGAAGATACTATTTTAGTAGAATTTGGTGGTGCTGATGCAGCTCTTCTTATAGGAAAAGAGGGATATAGATATAAATCACTTTCATACCTCTTATATAATTGGATAAATATAAAATATAATTTAAATGTTCGTTTAGAGATAGCAGAATTTCTTAAAAACCAAGAAGAGATGATAGCTAAGTATCTAGTAGGTGTTATTGAGCGTATAAATAATACAGGACGTGCACAGACTAAAATACTCGATGGAGTTTTAGTTAAGATTGCACTTGAAGCTTTAAGAGCAGAATTTCCTGATAAATATGTAGGTATTAAATCAGGTCGTGAAGGCGGTAGATTTATCGTAATTAATGACTTTAACAGAAAAAAGTAACAGAAAAAATAATGGATACCATTGCAGCTATTGCAACAAGTCATGGAGTTGGCTCTATAGCGGTTATTCGCTTAAGTGGGCCAGCTTCTCTCGACATAGCAAAAAAACTTTCAAAAAAAGATAATTTCCCCCCTAGATATGCAACTTTAACTTCTCTTTATGATTCAAGTGATGATTTGATAGATGAGTCACTAGTTATATATTTTCAAGCACCTCGTTCATTTACTGCTGAAGATGTTATAGAGTTTCAGTGTCATGGAGGTAAGGTTGTTGCAGATATGATACTTAATGAAGTATTAAAACAAGGAGCTAGATTAGCTGAGCCTGGTGAGTTTTCAAAACGTGCATTTTTAAATGGTCGTATAGATTTAAGTGAAGCTGAAGCAATATCAAAACTTATAGAGACAAAAAGTATAGATGCAGCTAAAATTTTAACTCGCCAAATGAAAGGTGAAATAAAAGAGTTTGTTGAAAATGTTCGTGAAAATTTAGTAGAGGTTTTAGCTTTTGTAGAAGTCAATATAGACTATGCAGAAGAAGATTTACCTCAAGATTTGATGAATCAAATAAAAATAAAATTAGATAATTTAAGAGTGGAACTTAAAAAGACTTATGATAGCTCAAAAAGAAGAGAAGGGCTAATAGAAGGTTTTAAAGTAGCTATTATTGGTAAACCAAATGTAGGTAAAAGCTCTTTACTAAATGCACTTTTAAGTTATGATAGAGCTATTATAAGTGATATTGCAGGAACAACTAGAGATACTATCGAAGAAGAGATACGTATAGGTACACATTTAATCAAAATAGTAGATACAGCAGGAATAAGAGAAGCAAATAATGAAATAGAAAAAATCGGTATTGAGCGTTCTAAAAAAGCCATAGAAGAGTCAGATATTGTTATTGCTATGTTTGATAATTCAAGAGAGTTTGATGAAGAAGATAAGCAGATACTTAAACTAATAGATACTTATAAAGAGAAAAATATTTTATATATTGTAAATAAAAGTGATTTGAATTCTAAATTAGATATATCTTCTTTAAAAGTAAATACCTTGTATTTAAATTCACATAAAGAAGTTTCTAATATAGCTTTAGAAATAGAGAAGATATTAGATAAAAGTTCACTAGATGATACACTTCTTCTTAGCTCAAAAAGACAAATGGAAGCTGTAAAAACCACTTATGAAAGTATAGAAATAAGTGTAGATTTACTTAGTGAAGGGGAGCTTGAACTTTTTGCTTTTCATCTAAATGAAGCAATTATGAGTATATCTACAATTTCTAGAAATTTTGATAGAGTAGAGATACTTGATAAAATGTTTGGGAGTTTTTGTTTAGGTAAGTAGGTCTACATGT
>CAZBPU010000080.1:0-8823 GCA_964493845.1 uncultured Sulfurospirillum sp. | reverse complement strand
TTTCTTGAGTTGCCTTTTTTCTTTACTGGTTCTGGTTTTATGGTTGGGTCAGGCTCAAAACCTTCAACTCTTTCTTGTGGAATTTTTCTTTTTATTAGTTTTTCTATATCTTTTAAATACTGAAGTTCATCTACACATACTAAAGATACTGCTTCACCTTCGCTTCCTGCACGTCCTGTTCTTCCTATACGGTGAACATAATCTTCACTTATATTTGGTAATTCAAAGTTAACAACATGAGGAAGTTGATCTATATCTATTCCTCGAGCAGCAATATCAGTTGCAACTAGTACTTTTATATTTCCTGCTTTAAAATTTGCTAAGGCTTTTGTTCTTGCTCCTTGGCTTTTGTTACCGTGAATTGCTGCTGAGCTTATACCATCTTTTTCGAGTTGACCACTTAGTTTGTTTGCTCCATGTTTTGTTCTTGTAAAGACTAAGACTTGTTTCCAATCACCTTTTTTGATTAGGTAAGAGAGAAGTGCCCTCTTCTTTGCTTTGTCTACTGGGTGAATCAGCTGTTCTACTAGCTCTGAGGCTGTATTTCTTCTCGCTACTTCTATGAGTTTTGGAGAGTTTAGTAAGCTATCAGCTAGTCTTTTGATATCGTCTGAAAATGTTGCTGAAAATAGTAGATTTTGTCTCTTTTTTGGTAAAAGAGCAAGTATCTTTTTGATGTCATGGATAAAACCCATATCTAACATTCTATCTGCTTCATCAAGTACTAAAAACTCTACTTTTGAGAGGTTTATAGTTTTTCTTCCTATATGGTCAAGAAGTCTTCCTGGAGTTGCTACTACTATATCTACCCCTCTTCTAAAGTTGGCTATTTGTGGGTTGATTCCAACTCCACCAAAAACTACTGTAGATTTGTAAGGGAGGTACTTTCCATACTCTCTTACACTCTCGTGAACTTGTGTTGCAAGTTCTCTTGTTGGAGTTAATATAAGTGCTCTTACTGGACTCTTCCCTTTTGATTGTGCATGTTCACTTAAGCGTTCTAGTAAAGGTAGTGTGAAGCCAGCTGTTTTTCCTGTACCTGTTTGAGCACCTGCTAAAACATCTTGTTTAGATAATATAATTGGAATTGCTTGTTTTTGTATAGGTGTTGGTTCACTATAACCTTGTTCTTCGATTGCTTTTAAGATAGGTTTTGATAAACCTAGTTTTGAAAATGACATGTATGGACCTTTATATTGGGAGGGGATTATAGCGTAATATACTTAAACCCAAACCATGCAGTATGATTTGGGTTTTAATGAGGTAGTAAAGATAGACTTATCTTATTACATTATACCACCAAGTTTTTCTTTTACTTCATCACTTGCCATAGTTATGTTCCACTCTGGTTCCCATACTACTTCGGCTGTAGCATTAGTAGCATTTGGAAGCTCTCTTAGACAAGCCTCTTCTACCCATTGGATTATCATTTGGTGTAGTGGACATGCTTTTGTTGAAAGAGTCATAGTTACTTTTATATTGCCCTCTTCATCACACTCAGCATCATAGATAAGTCCCAATGCTACTAAGTCAAAACCAACTTCAGGGTCTATTACCGTACTAACTGCTTTAAATATCTCTTCTTTTGTATACATTTGTCTCTCCTATTTAAATTTCATCATAAACATTAAATTTTTCAATAAAAATATAGCTCCAATACTCAAAAATGAAGCCGCCGCCATCTGTAAATTACTATTTTGAAAAAAGATTGCAAAAGAGAACAGAATTATACCTACTGATGTTAAATATATCTGAAAATTTGCACTTTTTGTTGGTACCATATCTGCAAGCATCGGTACTTTTTGTTTTCCTACTAAAGGAGAAAATCTTTCATACCAAACTAAAAAAGGTACTATTTTATATAGATGTCCAGAAATCATAAAACCAAAAAATCCAACAAATATTAACCAACCACTTAGCATTGCATACATATCATTAGAAGTTGTTACATGTAAACATGCAAAAAATACTCCAACTGCAAAAAATATAAATGAAACCAATAGTGATATGATATACATATCATTCTCTTTTCTAGCTCTTGTTTTATTTATAGTGTATATAAGATAAAAGTAGCTTATAACCGATATTAAACTAAAAACATATCCTATTTTACTCAAAAAATCCAACTCTAATAGAGCTGATATAAATACCAAAATAACCCCTATACTTTGAAGTGCTATAGAGAGTTTAAGAGGTTTAGTTGAAAATCCATGAGCTAATCCAAACATAGGTATGAGTATGTAAGAAAATGCCATAATTGTTATAAAAACATAACCACCAATGAGCATGTAAATATGTGCTTTTAAAAGTAAAATTACATTTGTAGTGATAAAACCAGCAAATGTCAATGCCATAATAAATCCAATAACAACACCTGTTATCAAAAATATATTGGAAATAATAACACTTACAACTACTAAGCTATACTCTTTTACATCTTTTATGGTTAAAAATACTTCTATAGAAAAAACACTCATTGCGATAAGTACCATCATACCACCAAAAGAGAGTACAAGATGACTATAGATAAAACCATATCCCATAAAACCAATGCCTAAAGTAAGTAAAGGCCAAATAATATAGTAAAAATCAACGCTAAAATGACCTCGTTCTAGTACAACTGGTATAAGTTGAGCCATAGCTCCAAAGATAGTCATCATGACAAATCCAAGTAGAAAAATATGTACCCAACTCACTATATATAAATCAGAAGTAGCTGGTATCTGTTCCATATCAACTAAAAATAGTAAAAAATTACTAATTAGATAAAAAATAGCTCCTATTATAAAAAATGGTGCTATTAGTTTAAATGGTGGAGCAAAATCTCTAGTGATACTTACCATAACTCTCTATCCGCTACAACTATTTTGTGTAAAATCCGTACTATTTTTTGCATCTTCTTTTCTACTAAAAACCACTTTTACTTTACCATTGTCATCTAAATCTATAACTTCATAGTTAAAATCAGCTTCTATTTTAGGAAAAAGTCCCATAGGTGCTTTGTGATTTATCATCTCGAGTCTTTGATTAGGCTCACTTATAAGCTTAAGTCCACACATACCATTTACCATAGGTTCTGGTGGCTGACATGCTGATGTATCAAATGTAAATACTGTTGTATCACCATCTTGAAATTTAAAAAAATCTACTGTTGAACCTGTTACTTCTATCTTCTGCATTTTATCTCCTAATTTTTTAATAAGATAATTTTAGTCTTATTGATAATTGTTTTCATTGATTGTTATCAAGTATGATATAATATTGACATGCGATATAAAATAGATTATAAAAAAACTTTTAACAACACTCTACTCTTTTGGTTAGATAGATTCGTAAAATCAAAACTAACTTCACTATCTAATAGATATGTCAATAACAATGAAAAACTTTCTATTATAATAGGTAGATTAAATCAAGGGACAAATAGTATAGATGAGTTAAAGCAACTTGCAAAAGATGCTAGAAACATAGGGCTAATAGGAATAAATACATATATAAACCCACTAGAAAAATTTTATAGATATATAACAAACTTCTCATTTAAAAGCATTAAAGAGATAGATGAAGAAGTTTTAAGTGAATTTTTAGCTTCTCAAACAGGCTCTTTAAGTGATGCCACAAAAAAAAATTATCGTATGGCTATTGTTGCTTTTTTTAGTTTTATAGATAAACAGAATGAAGATTCTAATGGTCACTCTCACCAGTTTAGAGTTGAGCTTAAAAACTGGGGCGGATTAAAAACAAACTACGCTAATAAACTTCCTTCTCATATGCAAGATAAAGAATTAAAACGTTTTTTAGAAGCTATAGAAACAACAACATTCAAAGATTATGCTCAAGCAAAAAACAGGCTACTTATAAAAATTATTTTATATAGTGGTATGAGAGTGAGCGAAGCCTTGGGATTACATATAAAAGATGTCATACTTGAAGATAGTTTTTATATTTTCCAAATCAAAGGAAAAGGGAATAAACCTAGAATTGCCATAATAAAAGAAAGATATATTCAAAAAGACTTGAAAGATTGGCTATGTATTAGAGACACAAACTCCCCTCTTCTTTTTCAAAGTCGTACATGTAAAGCTTTAACTCAATCGTATGTAAGTTATATTATGGATAAAATTCTATTAAATGCAGGTGTTAGAAAAGAAAAAAATGGAGCTCATATGTTACGTCATACTTTTGCAACTAAACTTTATCAAAAAAATAGAGATTTAGTTTTAGTACAAGAAGCACTAGGACATGCAGATATAAATACATCTAGAATATATACTCATTTTGACAAAGAAAGATTAAAAGCTGCAGCAAATACTATGGATGATTTTTAATATCTTTATAGAGATCCGTGTCAGTAACTTTTATCAACAATTAATCTATATCATGTTTCTTTGGATAATCAAAAAAAAGTATTTTACCACTCTCTTCTTCTATATCTTTAAAACTATTTACATTAAACTCAATACATACTATAGAGCAAGTTGGTATATTGGTTAAAATCGCACCTGTCAATCTTTCTCCTACCTCTGTAAGTGTTGGATTGTGTGCAACTATAAAAATGGTGTTGTATTTATCATCTAAAGAGTCTATCAAGTATCTATAAGTTGTATAAGAGCTATCATATAAAGACTCCTCATATACAATATCGTTTTCATTATAAGAGATAGTCTCAGCTATCAATTTAGCTGTTTTTTGAGCTCTTTTAGCTGGACTTGAGAGTAACAAATCTGGTTTTACATCAAAATCTTTGAGTCTTTTTGCCATAAAAGGGAGATCTTTTTTACCTCGTTTATTAAGTGGTCTATCAAAATCACTTATACCTTCTTCATCCCAGCTTGATTTTGCATGTCTAATTAAATATATATATTTCATTTTAAAACCTAAAAGATAAAATTTTCTTCCATCCAATTTCTTACTAATCTTCTATTTGTAGCAAAAAATGGCAATTCATATTTAAGCATCATTTCAAGTTTCTTGATTAAATACTCATCTTTTAGCTGAAGTTTATCAGAAATTTCTTTTATCATTACTTTCATTTGAGTTTTAGACTCCGGATTAAATGGGAGATTTCCTTCTTCTTCAAAATACTTTTCATCAATAATATTTTCATTTAAAAGACTATACTCAAACTGCATCTATGTTTTTCTTTTCAAGGATTTTTTTACCTTTTTTTATTTGAAATTTATATACAACTAACTCTTCTTCCAATTCAGCCCTTTTATCATCACTAATATTTGGTTTTTTTAACTCTTTTTTTAACTCTTTTTTACTTTCTTGTAGTTTTAAAAGTAATTTTTTAAGACGTTCTATTTTATTAGTATCTTCATTTGAAGGCTTAATACCTAAGACTTTTTTTGTATTTTTGAAAAACTCTTTTATCTTCATAATGGGTATTTCTCCTATTAGTTAGCAACAATTTCTTCTATATCATCATCATCCATAATCAAGTGTTCTTTCTTTTCACTTCTATTTATAAACATCTCTTCAGCCATGTTTATAAGGTTTTTACTTATTTCATAAGCATAAGTACTATCATTCATCAAAGATACTGCCATCTGATTTGTAATAAGTCCTTGTCTTATCAAATCATCTGCTGTACCATTTGTAATTATATCATACTTTTTTGTATTCAATTTTGCTTTTGAAAGAAGTGTTGCAATTTGATCACTATCTTGCATAACATCTATTGTATCTATCAAACGTAAAAGTTTAACTAAGTTTTTTCTTATGATATTGTATTGTTCTTTGATATGTTCATTTTTAGATTTTGTATAAAACTTTATATTTTTTTCTAAATGCCTTGTTGCTTTTATAGCTGATACTAAATATCTATTTGCTAATTTTAATCTATATATTTTTTCTATCTCTTCAGCTGACATATTGTTTTGTGCTTGTGTAGCATAGTGTAAAATCTCTCCAGAAATTTCTTTCACTTTAAGAGTATACTCATGTTTAACACTCATATCTTTTAAATCATGTTCATCTTTTAACACATCCTCTATACTCATACTAGATAAAATGTTCTTTTTCTTCAATAGTATCCCATTGGCTATGATTTTAAATGCAACATCATAGAGATGTTTTATCTCTTTAGTTATAGCTATTATTGCAGTTTCAGGAAGTTCCAATACAGATTCATTGAGATACTTAACTCCTTCTACTTCTTCATCTAATTTAGTAGGAAATTGTTTAGATTTAAATATTTTTTCTAGCAGAACTACAAGTTTATTTACTAATGGTATAAACATAACAACACCCATTACTTTAAATAGAGTATCAAATACTGCTAGTTTTAGTGTGTAATTATCATTTGCAATTCCAATAAAATCACTTATATAGCTTACTAGTTGTATTATCTCTGGCATTATAAAAATAGCGATAAAACCAGTTGTTAAGTTAAATATAAAGTGTGCACCAGCTAGACGTTTTCCATCTATATTTGAGCTAAGTGAACCTATAATAGCTGTTATAGTTGTCCCTATGTTTGCTCCAATAGTAAGTGCCAAAGAGTTCTCATAAGTAATCTGACCAACAGAAAGTGCTGCAATAATAAGAACTATAGTTGCATGAGAAGACTGCATAATTATAGTTGCTAAAATTCCTATACCTATGAAAATAAATATCCCTTTAAGTCCAGGAACTGAATATGAAGCTAAATCAACACTATTTTTAAATATTTCAAAACCTTCTTTCATGTAATGAATACCTAAAAACAAAAATCCAAGTCCAACTAGTATGTATCCAATGCCTTTAAAAGATTTTGTTTTTTGAAATAATAAAATTACACCAAAAACAAGCATAGGCATAGCATATGCTGAGATTTTTACTTTTAATCCAAAACCAGCCATTAGCCAAGCACCTGTTGTTGTTCCAATATTTGCTCCAAGGATAATACCAATACCTTGATAAAGTCCAATTAGTCCAGCACCTAAAAAAGATATAGTTAAGACTGAAACAAGTGAACTTGACTGCATAATTGCAGTAGTAATGATACCAAAACCAATACTTTTATATAATTTATCAGTAGATTTTTCTAAAATTTTTTCTAAAGTACCTCCGGAAAATGCTTTAAATCCCTCTTCTAGCGCCACCATTCCAAACAAAAATATAGCAACTCCAGCGGCAATAGTTTTAAATTCAGGACTTATCCAAAATCCATATGACAAAATAATAAATATTATTGGTAATAACATCTTTCTAAGCATCTTTTTCCTTTATAATTTTTCTTAATAGTCCAGATTTTTTTAATTTGAACCAGTTTTTCTCTTTTTTTTGATTAGTTTGTGGAAAAAGTTTTATATCAAACTCTGGTAACTCTACTCTTTTTATACCATTTTTATCAAGTATAAGTCTTGCTTTATGATAAGAAACTTCTTCATCAGATTTAAATTCGACTATAATATTTACATGATAAACTTTACTTCCATATAAACTCGTACCATTACTCCGATAAAGAGGCACTTTAGGCTCATCCATCTTTTTTAAAAATTTGGATATATCAAATCTCATTATATTATGTATACCATTAACAGTATTGTTATAGTAACTCTGTATATTTTTATTATAAAGAGATATATTTTTCTCATACTTAATAATATCTTCTCCAAGAAACCAAGTTGAAAGTCTACTAGGAACACCTTTTAATCTTGCTTCAACTACTTTATCATCTAGATTTTCTTTATCTATAAACCTTACTCTCTCTCTTATAAATGCAAAAAGAGATTTTTTATCTGCATCATATATTTTTTCTTTATAATCATAAGTTTTAAGTGCTATTTTTTTATCAAAATAGTGTCTATAAGCTTCTTTTAATCTATCTTTAAACATATAGCTTATAACAAGTGCTGCGAAAAAAGAGGTAGTAAAATTTCCATACTCTTGTTGTGTTGCAAAAACTACTGCTGTTGTAAAAATCATAGATATACCAGCAGCTAAAGCATAGTAAAACTCTTTTATACTGACACCATCTTCTTTTCTTTTTTGATAAAGATATAAAACACTATAAAAATACTTCTTAAATACTGAATATCTAAAGATAACTTTTTCATTTTCATACTCATTTAGAGATATAATAGGAAAATTATTTTTTTTACAAAATTTTATCTCTTCATTAATTAGTTTTACAATCTCATTTATAATTTCATTATATTGATTACCAAAACTTTTAAGATATATATTTATCTTAAATAAATGATTTTGTGTTGTTAAGCTCAAGTATTCTGCTGTAGACTCTACCAGATGTACAAGTTTTTTATCATCTTGGTTTATATTTAAAGCTAAAAGTTCTTTTTTTATAGTATCAAACTCTTTAATTCGTTTTAACAAAACTCTAATTCTTTTTGGTTTTATACCTTTTTTAGTCAAACTTCTACTATAACTTTTTAGATAAGATATATAAGAGCATACAACAAGTTTTACTTCATGTTTTAATATACTTTTTTCTTCATCATTATCCATATTGTTTTTTAGAGCCATAACTAAACCCTTAAGCCTGTTTTTTAAAATACCCAATTCATATTTAGGCGTGATAAGACGGATATAACTTATATGGTCATTATAAAAATCTTCATTTGTATAAGTAGATGAATTTATACTAAGGTTTGTAGGTATAAAAAGATAGATATTGATACTATAATCTATCTTTTTTTTCTGTGTATTTGCGAGGTATCCAGCCCTAATTTCAAATTGATTAGGGCTAGTTATTTTAATAAACTCTTTTTTATTCATTTCTCATTGCTTTTATTCTTTCTCTTTTATCTTTAAAATGAGCCAATAAAGGTTGAGCTAATAATACCACAATTATTATCCAAAGAACTTTTGCAGTTA
>CAZBPU010000079.1:4441-8837 GCA_964493845.1 uncultured Sulfurospirillum sp. | reverse complement strand
AGGCTCCCAAATAAGCCTCTTTTACTCTACTATCATTTAACATATCTTTAGACTTTCCACTTATAGCAACTTTTCCATTTTCTAGAACATATGCTCTATCAGATATACTAAGAGCTAAAAAAGCATTTTGTTCAACTACAAATATTGTAGTTCCCATATCTCTTAGTGCCTTAATAACTTCAAAAATCTCTTCAACAATAATAGGAGCAAGTCCCATACTAGGTTCATCTAAAAGAAGAAGTTTTGGTTTACTCATCAATGCTCGTCCAACTGCAACCATCTGCTGTTGCCCTCCAGAAAGTGTTCCTGCATATTCATCTTTTTTATCTCTTAAGATTGGAAATTTTTCATAAACATACTCTAAATCATCTTTTATATTTTTATCTTTTCTACTATAAGCTCCTAACTTAAGATTTTGTTCTACACTCAAAATTGTAAAAAGCCCTCTTCCTTCTGGGACTTGAGCAATACCTAAACTTACTCTTTTATCAGAGTCAAGTTTTGTTATATCTTTTCCATAAAAAGATATAGTTCCATTTTTTGGCTTATTTAAAGCACTTATAGTTCTAAGAAGTGTTGTTTTACCAGCTCCATTTGATCCTATTAGTGATACAATCTCACCTTCATTAATCTCTAAATTTATATCTTCTAAAGCTATTATTTGGCTGTAATTACAGCTTAAATTTTCTATTTTTAATATACTATTTTCCACTTAATGCTCCACTTCCCAAGTATGCTTTTATAACTTCTTCATTATTTACTATTTCTAAGGGAGTTCCTTCTGCTAGTTTTTTACCAAAATTCATTACTGTTATATCATCTGAAATATTCATAATCATTTTCATATCATGCTCTACTAGTATAACTGTTACTTCATCAGCTACAACTGTTTTAATTAGTTCTGAAACCTCATCAGTCTCTTTTGGATTTAATCCTGCAACTGGTTCATCTAAAAGCATAAGCTCTGGTGTTGTAGCTAAAGCTCTTATAATTTCAAGTTTTTTTAAAATACCATACGAAAGATTTTTGGCTTCACTTTGTGCAAAATTGGCTAGACCAATTAAATCTAAAAGATGCATTCCTCTTTCTAAATATCTTTTTTCATCATCCAAAATTGATTTTGCACGAAAACAAGACCTAAATATATTTTTATCCATATATTTATCAAATCCTAACATAACATTTTCTATAACTGTTAAATTTCCACATATTTCTAAGTGCTGAAAAGTCCTACAAACCCCACGGTGAACTAACTTATTAGTTGCAAGGTTAGTTATATCTCCACCATCTAAAAAAACTGTCCCTGAATCAACTTTATATACACCTGTAATCATGTTAACTAAAGTTGTTTTTCCAGCACCATTGGGTCCTATTATAGAGTGTATAGTTCCCTTTTTAACTTTAAAACTTAGCTCATCAACAGCTCTAATACCACCAAATTGTTTTGTTACATTATTTACTTGAAGCACTGTTTTGCTCCTTTTTCTTCACAACTTTATCAAAAATAGAAGCTATTCCTTTAGGCATAAATATCATAACAGATATAATTATCATACCAAACACTAACGTTTCATAATCTTCAAATGATGTTAAAAGTTGAGGTAATACTGTCAAAATAACAGCACCAAATATTGCTCCATATACACGTCCCAATCCACCAAGAACAACCATAACAACCAACTCAATAGAGTGAGTAAATGAAGCCTCTTGTGGGGATATAAAACCTGAGAAAAAAGCGTACAAACTTCCTGCTATCGTAGCAATCACAACAGAAATAACAAACACTATACTTTTATAATATGAAACATCTATACCAACACTATTGGCTGCTTTTTCACTATCACGAATAGAACGAAGCAGTCTTCCAAAAGGTGATTTGATAAGATTTTCAAATGCCCAAATAGTAAAAACGAGTAAAACAGCACATAAAATATACCAAGCTACACTATTATCAAATTCATAACCAAAAACAACAAAGCTATCAACACTCATACCATCTACACCGCCAGTAAACTCTTCCTCTACTTCTAAAACTATATTGATTATAATACCAATACCAAGAGTCGCCATGGCAAGATAATGACCTTTTAATTTTAATATAGGTTTTGAGATTATAAATCCTAACAGTCCCATAATCACAACTGAAATAAATATACTCAATAGTGGAGTTAACCCATAGTTTGAAGTCAAAACAACCGATATATATGCCCCAAGTCCAGCAAAAGCACCATGACCTAAGCTCACTTGTCCAGCATATCCCATAAGAAGATTAAGACCTATAACAATCAATGCATTTAAAATGGATAAAATCGCTATTTCATAATAAAAATCATTTTGAAAAAGGAATGGTATTACAATCAATATTCCTATGAGTAGTAGTATTTGAGTGTTTATATTATATCTTTTTAACATCTTACACCCTTTGTGATTTTAAATTGCCAAAGATTCCACCAGGCATAAAAAACAAAATTGCAAGAAGTACAACAAAAGCAACAGCATCTTTATACTCACTAGAGACATACCCAGCAACTAAAGACTCCAATATGCCAAGAACTAAACCACCAGCGACTGCACCAAAAGGAGTTCCAAGCCCACCTATAATTGCAGCACAGAAGCCTTTTAGACCAAGCATAATACCAACTTCGTAGTTAGTAGATGTTATTGGAGTAAGTAGAATCCCTCCTATTGAAGCAATAACAGCCGAAATAGCAAAATTTAACATAAGAATTTTTTTAATATTTATTCCCATGAGTTTTGCAGCATCTACATTGTTTGAAGCTGCTACCATAGCTTGTCCTGTTTTTGTTTTTTGAAAAAATAAATACAAAGATATAACAATAGCGCTAGCAACAACCATAATCAATACAGCTTGATAAGATAGTGTTGTATCAAATATCTCAAAAGCACCCTCGCCTACAAAAGAAGGCATCGTATGAAGCTGCTTATCAAATATAACTTGTGCTAAACCTCTTAAAAATATAGCAAATCCAAGAGTCAATATGATGAGAGATATTTGTGAACTATCACGAGATAATGATATAAGTTTATATAAAACTATACCTATCATTGATGTAATCAAAATTGCTAAAAAGAAAGCTACACCAAGTGGTAGCCCAGCGTAAAGTAAAAACACTGTAGACATACCACCTGCCATAACAAACTCCCCTTGCGAAAAGTTTATAATACCACTAGAGTTATATATAACTGTAAAACCAAGACCTACTAAAGTATATATAAATCCTACCGTAACTCCAGAGAGTAAGTAACCAAAAAGTTCAATCATAATTTATTTTACTATTGTCCAATCGCCATTTTTTATCTCTAGCAAGACCATACCCGTCTTAGTATCTAAACCTAAGTGGTCAGTTGGGCTAAGATTTACAACTCCATCAACACCTTCAAAACCTTTAGTTTTTTCTATTTCATCTCTAATTTTTGTTGGATTTGTTGAACCTGCTCTTTTTATAGCATTTACAATGATATAAAGTGAATCATAAGCATGCCCACCAAAACTAGCAACTTGTGAATTAAAAGTTTTTTCATACTCGTTTTTATATGCAAGTGCTATTTTTCTATTTGCAAATGAATCATCAAGTTTATCTGCAACAACAACTGGTGGAGCCACAACTCTTACACCTTCACTTGCTTTTCCAGCTATCTCAATATACTTCTTTGATGCAACACCATGAGACTGATAAAGTGGATGTTGTATTTTAAGTTGTCTGTAGTTTTTTGTCACAATAGCAGGACCTTGTCCAAAACCAGGATTTAGAACTACTTGAACATCTTTATTATTTTTTATTTTTAGAAGTTGAGAAGTCATATCTGAATCTTTTTTACCATATGTCTCATCTGCAACAATTTTGATACCAAAATCAGGAGCAACTTCTTTACACTGTTTTCTCATTGATTTTCCAAATCCACCACTTCCTGAGATAAGTGCTAAATTTGTAAGCTTTCTCTTTTTCAAATCTTGCATAACTTTTTTACAAGCCATTCTGTCTGTTGCAACTATCTTAAATACATAAGGTTTAACAGGGTCTATAATAGCTACTGCACCTGCCATAGATATCAATGGAATTTTTGCTTTTTTAACAAACTTTAAAATAGCCATTGTCTCACCACTTGTTGATGGCCCTATGATTGCAACTACTTTATCTTGATTTATCAATCTTTTTGTAAAAGTAACTGCTTTTTTAGGATTTGCACCTGTATCGTAGTGAATTAACTCTATCATTTGTCCATTTACTCCACCTGCTTTATTGATTTTATCAACATAATGTTGTAAAGTCTTTAATTCAGGATCACCTAAAAACGAAGCTGGACCAGTTGCTGCGACTATCGCACCTATTTTTATATTTTCTTTTGCACCAAGGATAACAAAAGATGATATAAA
>CAZBPU010000079.1:0-4341 GCA_964493845.1 uncultured Sulfurospirillum sp. | reverse complement strand
AATGTAGATATGATTTCTGGGTACCCAGGAACTCCATCAAGTGAAATTTTAGGAAATTTTCAAAAATTTAGAGATAAATTTAAAGTTGATGCGTATGCACAATGGGCTACTAATGAAAAAGTTGGTTTTGAAGTAGCATATGCAGGAGCTATCGCTGGTAGAACAACTTGTGCAACTATGAAACAAGTAGGACTAAATGTAGCTAGTGATGCTCTTATGAGCGCATCCTACATCGGGCTAAAAGGGGCAATGCTGTTAATAGCTGCTGATGATCCTGGTTTTCACTCTTCTCAAACAGAACAAGATAGCCGTAGTTTTGCAAAATTTGCTAAAATTCCAGTTTTAGACCCTGCTACTCCTCAAGAGGCTTACAATATGGTAAAACTTGGAATTGAAATCTCTCATAAATTTGAAACCGTAACTATGCTTAGACCTGTTATGAGAGTATGCCATGCTAGAGAGATTTGTGAAGTTGATGAAAAACTTGAGTTTAACCCACCAAAAGGTGAATTTAAAAGAGAAATAACAAGATGGGCAGCAGTTCCTCCTGCTGGTAGATTTAGACAAGGACTAGAGCAATTTGAAAGACTTGAAGCTATCAAAGAATTTAACTGGACTGAACTAATTGAGCCAAGAGTAAAAAAACTCAAAGGTTATAAAACTCTATGTCTTACAAGTGGAACTGGTGATGGTTATGTTAAAGAAGCAATGGAAGAGATGAAGATTGAAGCTGATGTTTTAAAACTAGATATGCCATATCCTCTTCCAAAAGAGAAAATTGAAACACTTTTTAATGACTATGATAAAGTAATAGTTTTTGAAGAAACTTATCCTTGTATAGAAGAGCAACTAAGCTCTCCAAAACTACATGGAAAACTCACAAATGATGTACATAAAATTGATGAATTTACAAAAGATAAAGTCCTTATGGCTTTCTCAAATGTTGGACTTATAGAGAAAAATAAGTTTTATAAAAGTGAAAAGTACTCAGATGAACTTCCTGTTCGTCCTCCAAACCTTTGTCCTGGTTGTCCACATAGAGATGTTTACTACTCAGTTATGAAAGTTTTCAAAAAGAAAAAATCTATCTATCCATCTGATATAGGATGTTATACTCTTGGTCTTAACCAAGGAGCTATTGATACCGTGCTTTGTATGGGTGGCTCAATATCTATGGCAAGTGGATTTAGTATAGCAGATCCAGATAAAACCATTGTAGCAACTTTAGGTGATAGTACCTTTATGCATTCTGGTGTATCTCCACTTATAAATGCTGTGTATCAAAATCATAAATTTATACTGCTTATACTAGATAACTCAACAACAGCAATGACAGGTCGCCAAAAAACACCTGAGAGAGAAAATCCAAATAAAATTGATATCAAAAAGATAGTTGAAGGTTGTGGTGTAGAGTGTTATGAGTATGAATATACACCTGAGGTTGAAAAAACTATAGACTTTATGAAGTCATTAAAAGAGAAATATGCCAATGCAACAGGTCCTGTTGTAGCAGTTATAAGAGAGTTTTGTGTACTAGATAAAGAGAGAGCACCAGAAAAACTTCCTCAAGTTTTCGCAGAAGTTGACCAAGATAAATGTGTTGCATGTGATATATGTACAACACAATACAAATGTCCTCCTATGCACTACAATGAAGACCATAAGATAGAGATTGATCCATTTTTATGTATAGGTTGTGCTGCGTGTTTAGATGATGTCTGTCCTACAGATGCTTTTGTAAAGGTTGGAAAATGAAATATCAAGTAGTAATTGCGGGAATCGGTGGACAAGGTGCAGTTTTTTTAGTAAAAGTTTTATCAATAGCAGCAGGATTGAAAGACCAAAAGTGTTTAGGTACAGAAAATCATGGTATGAGCCAACGTGGTGGCTCAGTATCTTGTTATGTAAAAGTTGGAGATTTTCACTCACCAGCAATTGACCAAGGACAAGCAGACTTACTTATCGCACTTGAAGGTAATGAAGGACTTAGAAATATACAGTATCTCAAAAAAGGAGAAGGAACTATCATAGTAAATGCAGATAGTAAATTTCCTAAAATTGAGTATGAAACTATAAAAATAGATGCTTTTGATAAAGCAAGAAAAAAAGAGTTTCCTATACAAGCTTTAAATGTTTATATGCTTGGTATTACACTAGCTCGTGACCCTCACTTTCCATTTTCACTAAAAGAGATTGAAGAAGCTATTACGCAGATGAATGCAAAAATGGCACCTAAAAATATAGAAGTATTGCACCAAGCAATAGAAGATGCTAGGGGAATTTAAAATGATATGGTCAAAAAACGAAACTCTTCCTAGATTGGAGTTAGAAAAACTTCAAACTGAAAGATTAAAAGAGACAGTTGCTAGAGTCTATGGAGTAGTTCCATTTTATCAACAAAAGTTTAAAGAGATGGGAATTGTTCCTGAGGATATAAAATCTATAAAAGATATATCAAAATTACCATTTACTAAAAAACAAGACTTAAGAGACAACTACCCTTTTGGTATGTTTGCTGTAAACCAAGATGCAGTTGTAAGAATCCATAGTTCAAGCGGGACTACTGGAAAACCAACAGTTGTAGGCTACACAAAATCAGACATGGATGTCTGGAATGAAGTAATGGCAAGAGTATTTACTATGAGTGGTGTAAACTCAGAAGATACTGTTCACAACGCTTATGGCTATGGTCTTTTTACAGGTGGTCTTGGTGTTCACAATGGAGCTGAAACTGTTGGGGCTACTGTGGTTCCAAGTTCAGGTGGTTTTACTTCTCGTCAGCTTTTACTGATGAAGGATTTTAACTCTACTGTTCTTACTTCTACACCATCTTTTGCACTACACATGGCTGAAACTGCTGTAAGTGAAGGATATGACTTAAAAAAAGATTTTAAACTAAAATGTGGTATTTTTGGAGCAGAACCAACTAGTGTTGGGCTCAAAGAAGAAGTAGCACGTGTTTGGGACATAGACTACTATGAGATTTATGGGCTTTCTGAGATTATAGGGCCTGGTGTATCAAATAGTTGTTGTGAAAGTCGTGATTTACATATATTTGAAGATCATTTCTACCCTGAAATAGTTGATCCTGAAACTGGTGAAGTTTTACCTTATGGAGAAAAAGGAGAACTTGTTATAACATCTTTAACTAAACAAGCACTTCCTATCATCAGATACCGAACTGGTGACATAACAAGCTTAGATAAAACTCCTTGTAAATGTGGAAGAACTCATGTAAGAATGAAAAGTGTTATGGGAAGAGCTGATGATATGCTCATAGTAAATGGAGTAAATATTTTTCCTTCTCAAGTAGAACATGTTCTTTCAAACGTGGAAGATATAACACTAAACTATCAAATAATAGCAGATAAAAAAGGTTATTTAGATAGTTTAGAAATCATGGTTGAAGTAACAGAAGAGATGCCTATGGATAGTATAGGAGAACTTGAAAAGATACAAAAAAACATACAGAATGAACTTCTAAACAATCTTTATATAAATGCAAAGATAAAGCTAGTAGAACCAAGAAGCATAGAGAGAAGTATGGGTAAAGCTGTACGTGTAATAGATAAACGAAATAAATAGGAAAAAAAATGCATACAATTAAACAACTTTCTGTTTTCATAGAGAATAAAACAGGTGAATTAAGTGATTTTACTCAAGTCCTTAGTAAAAATGGCATATCTATTAAGTCAATTTTACTTGCAGATTCTAGCGATTTTGGACTAATAAGAACCATCGTAGATAATCCAGAAAAAGCAAAAGCTATCCTTGTAGATGCAGGTTTTAGTGTAAGATTCACAGATGTATTTGGTGTTAAGATTGATGATATAGTTGGAAGTTTTGACAAAGTAGTAACCTCTTTATCAAAAAACAGTATAAATATTCAATACACTTATAGTTTTTATGAATCAAAAAGTGGAATTTTTATTTTTAGTGTTGATAAGAGTAAATTTAAAGATGCTATAAAGTCTCTTCTTGATGACAATCTCGAAGTGATTAGTGCAAGTCACTTTTACAAGTAAAGTTTAAATATGACTTTTAGTAAAAACGAAAGTTTTAGTAAAGATGAGTTAGAAGCTTGGCAATTAAGCCACCTAAAAGAGACACTTATAAGAGTCTTCCATCTTGTTCCTTTTTATAAAAAAAGATTTGAAGAGATGGGCATACGTCCTGAAGATATTAAGACTCTAAAAGATATTGCAAAACTTCCTTTTACAAATAAGAAAGATTTACGTGATAACTACCCTTTTGGAATGTTTTCTGTTGAGATGGACCAAATAGTAAGAGTTCATAGCTCTAGTGGAACAACAGGTAAGCCTACAGTAGTAGGATATACTG
>CAZBPU010000078.1:0-8898 GCA_964493845.1 uncultured Sulfurospirillum sp. | reverse complement strand
TTTAAACTTCCTTTTACACATTTATAGTATAATCGTATTAATTAAATATATGGAGATATGATGATACCTTTTAGTGATGAAGAGTTACTCCCAGCAGTAGAAAAATCTTTAGAGAAAGTAAAGCCGATGTTAGCACTTGATGGTGGTGGTATGACGCTACTTGCTATTAAAAGTGGTAGAGTTTTTGTTCAGCTTCAAGGAGCTTGTATAGGGTGTGCTTCAAGTGGTCAGACTTTGAAGTATGGGATAGAGAGACAACTTCGTATTGATATTCATCCTGAGATTGAAGTTATAAATATTGCTCCAGGAATGGAAGATACAATTGAGAAATTTGATTAGGTTAAGATTTGAGTAAATACTTAAAAAGAGGCGTAAATAGTTTTTATAAAAAAGATTTCAAAAATGCACTTTTACACTTTGCATTAGCTTTACGTGATAAACCAAGTTCTAAAGAAGCTCGTATTAGTGCTATATTAGCAGAACTTGCTTTTGAGAGAGAAGATGAAGCTATAGCTCTTTATGAATATTATCTTATAAGTAAAGATAGTGGTGTGGAGAAATGTGAAGATATGATAGAAGATATTGTAGACTCTGTAGACTTTACAATACAGAGTATAGAAGCTCTTTTTATAGAAGATGATATTGAAGCTAAGATAAACGAAGAGAATGGTATAGCCTATGATGATTTTAAAACTTTTATTTCTAATAAAGAGAGTTTTAAAGAGGCTTTTGAAGATATAATGTTTTCAACAAAAGTTATTATTCATAAAAAAGATGATTTTATAGATTTTTTAGAGCAGCTTATCGATAATGGTTTCAAAGAAGTGTCTATGAATTATTTTGAGAGTGCAGTGCAACTTTTTCCTCATGATAAAAAATTATTACAATTAGTAAAAAAAGTAGAAAATTGATAGTAACATTAAATACTAAAAATGATTTTAATCAAATCACAGATGATTCCACACAATGTACTAAAAAAACAGCATTTATTTTAACAAAACAGAATAAGAAATATTTAGATAGTGTTACATGTAAAATAATAACACCTAAAGAGTGTGCTGAGTTTCTTGGTATAAAAAATAAGATAAAGATTATAGGTATAACTGGAACAAATGGTAAAACAACAACAGCTGCAGCGATATATTCAATACTTTTAGATTTAGATAAAAAAGTAGCTTTTCAAGGAACTCGTGGCTGTTTTATAAATGAGAAGAGACATAAAGATAAGAGCTTGACTACTCCTGCTATTTTACAAACAATGGCAAATATAAAAACAGCGATTGCTGAAGGATGTGAGTATTTTATAATGGAAGTTAGCTCTCATGCAATTGAGCAAAAACGTATAGAGGGTTTAGACTTTGCCCTTAAAATTTTCACTAATGTAACACAAGACCATTTAGATTATCATGGAACTATTGATGCATATATTGCTGTAAAGAGTAAGTTTTTTGATGATGAAACTCCAAAACTAATAAATAAAGACGATGGAAAAATTCGCTTTAATAGAAAAAACTGCATGACTTATGGAGCAGATAATCCTTCTACCTATAAAGTTGCAGCATATTCGTTAAGAGATGGGGTAAGTGCTGTTTTACAAAAGTTTGATAAAATGTATGATTTTTACTCTCCTCTACATGGCTTTTTTAATCTTTATAATGTATTGGCTGCTATTAGTGCAGTAGATATGTTAGAAGTTGCTCCAATAGAGCAAATATGCGATGCAGTAGAAAATTTTGGTGGTGTTGAAGGGCGTATGGAAGTAGTAAATACTAATCCACTTATCATTGTAGATTTTGCTCATACTCCAGATGGTATGGATAAGGTTTTAGATGCACTTAAAGATAAAAATATAGTAGTGGTTTTTGGTGCAGGTGGAGATAGAGATAAAAATAAAAGACCAAAGATGGGAAATATTGCCAGTAGATATGCAAAAAAAGTAATCGTAACAAGTGATAATCCTAGAAGTGAAGACCCAAATGAAATAATAAAAGATATTGTTGCTGGTATAAATGACAAAAGTTCTTTACATGTAGAGGTTAATAGAGAAGAAGCTATAAAATATGCTTTAGATACTAGAGATGAAAATGAAATAATTGTTATACTTGGTAAAGGTGATGAGACATATCAAGAAGTAAAAGGGAAAAAGATTCCTTTTGATGATAGAAAAATAGTAAAAGAAAATTTAAAAAAATAATTATTTATTAAAGTCTTTTTTTCAGCTAAAATCTATCTCTTTTTGATACAATTCAGACAAAATTAGTATGAAAAAAAGGATAACAATATGGGAATTCCTCAACCAGCATTTTATATATTTAAGTGTGAACAGAGTTCACCACCAGGTATGCCAAAGCCTAGTTGTGTTAATGCACAAACAAGAGAACTTTATCAGTATATGGCAAATAAATTGATGGTAATGGGTATTACTACAACAGTTCATCCAATAAGAACAGCATGTTTAAATCGTTGTCAAATGGGTCCTGTTATGTTAATTGAACCAGGTCATCATATGTATATTGGACTTACTAAGGGAAAAATAGATAAAATAATAGATGAACATATTATCAAAGGCAATCCAGTTAAGGAATATATTATTCCTGATGAGTATTGGGATGAGGCTATAAGCCCTGCTAAAATGATGGAAATGGCACAAGAATAAAGGTAATAAAAATGACATTTGAGATGTTATATGGAAAAATTCACAGAGCAACAGTAACAGATGCAAATCTAAATTATGTAGGCTCTATTACTATAGATAGAGAGCTGATGGAGGCTGCTAAGTTAGTAGTTGGACAAAAAGTTGAAATAGTCAATATCAATAATGGTGAGAGATTTAGTACTTATGTAATAGAAGGGGAAAGAGGCAAAAAAGATATTTGTCTAAATGGTGCGGCTGCTAGAAAAGCTGAAATTGGTGATAGAATTATCATAATAGCATATGCAAGTATGAATGAACAAGAGAGAATAGAGTTTAAACCACATGTTGTTTTAGTTGATGAAAATAATAATATTGATGAGATAAGGGATTTTATTTAATGTTTGAAGGTATGGATTTTTCAAAAATGGGTGAGATGCTTCAAGAAGCACAAAAAAATGCTCAAAAAATGCAGGAAGAGGCAAAAAGCAAAGTTTATACCGCAAAAAGTGGTGGAGGCTTAGTAAGTATTAGTATTACAGGAGAGGGAGAAGTGAACGATATAACTATAGATGATTCTCTTTTAAGCGATAAAGAGTCTTTGCAAATTCTTCTTATGAGTGCTACAAATGATGCAATAAAGATGGTAGAAGATAGTAAAAAACTCGCGGCTTCTCAGATGCTTCAAGGCATGGGTGGTTTCGGTAAATAAGGACTATATATGATACGTTTGGTTATTTCTTTTTTTTTAATTTTTCAAGTTGCAAACTCTGCTAATTTTACATATCCTGATTTTAGGCAGTGTTATGCAAAAAATAAGCACTCATTTGTCTATTTTGGTGATGTAAGAGCAGTTGCAGTTACTAAGCATTTGGCAGTTGCTTATTCACAAACTAAGCCAAAAGTTCCTTATGTAAAGTTTGACCCTTTTTTAAATTTATATCTTTTTAGCTCAAAAAAAACTCTAAAACCAGTACATCTTAAAAGTACAAAATATTTAAAACTTGGAGAGTGGATAGCTGGTATGGATGATACATCTTTATATGCTGGAAACTTTGCAAAGAGTGGGGATGTTTTAGATAGTTTTTATTTACAAAATGCAAAACTTGATGAAAACAGTATTATATCTTGTTTGTGTTGTGAAGTATATGGTCTTGGTATTGGAGCAGGGTCTTTTATAGGAAGTGAATATATAAAAAGATTTATAAAAGCAAAAAATATCTACTATGGTGATATCGGTGTTAGATTTGAAAAACATGCAAATGATTTTATAGTGAAAAGTGTAGATCCATTTTATGTTAATCAACTTCTTAATGTTAATGATAAAATTTTAAAAATCAATGGTAAAAAAGTGACTTCATTGAAGCAACTTAATCAAACAGTACTGTTTGCAAAACCAAAAAGTATAATCATAATAGAGCTTTTAAGAGGTAAAAATACATTAAAAAGAAGTTTAGTAGTTCGCTCACGTATGGGTGGAGGTTACTTGAGTGATTCATTTTTAGAGAAAAAAGGTATATTCTTTGATGATGATATGAAAATAACTAAAATATCAAAAAAAAGTTTTGCTAAAAAAAGTGGTTTGCATGTAGGAGATAAACTAATACAAATAGATAAGAAAAAAATAATGAATCAAAATGATGTAAAAGAGTATCTATCAAGTATAAAATCAAAAGAGGTACATCTCCTTTTTGATAGAAATGATTTTCAATTTTTTGTTAAAGTTGAACTTTAATGATATTAAAATTTGAGAAATTTTTAAAAGAAAATCTTCCAACAGTTAAAAGTTTTCACCCAAATTTTAATCAAGCATTGAGTGAAATGTTAGATGCTGGGGGAAAGAGATTTCGTCCACTACTTCTTTTGAGTGTAGTAGAAAGTTCAACACCACTGTTGGTTAAAAATGCTATGCATATTGCATTGGCAGTTGAGATGCTTCATACCTACTCTCTTATTCATGATGATTTACCTACGATGGATAATGCAGATTTAAGACGTGGACATCCGACTTTGCATATAACATATGATGAAGTTACTGCTATATTAGTTGGTGATGCTCTAAATACACATGCTTTTTATATGATTGCAAATGCACCTTTGAGTGATGACGTAAAAGTAAAATTGACTTCTATTTTAGCACGTGATGGTGGGATAAGTGGCATGATAATAGGTCAAGCTATCGACTGTAAATTTGAAAATAAAAAGATAAGTTTAGAAGAGTTAAAGTTTTTACATATTAATAAAACAGCAAAACTTATAGCAGCCTCACTTCTTATGGGAGCAACTATAAGTGGATTAGATGAAGATAAACAAAAAATAATTTATGATTTTGGTTTGAAACTTGGATTACTGTTTCAAGTTCAAGATGATATCATAGATGCGACACTTTCAAGTGATGAAGCAGGAAAACCAACAGGTAATGACGGACATAAAAATTCATTTGTAAATTTGTTGGGAATAGATGGGGCAGATAATGAAAAAAGTAGACTCATTGAAGAGTTAAATAATGATACAAAAAGGTTAGATGAAAATCTAGCTAAAACACTACAAAAAATTATACAAAAGTATTTTAAAGGATAAAGAGTGGAAGATAAAGTGATGTTACAAAAACAGGCTGATACGATTAGATTTTTATGTGCTGATATGGTACAACAAGCAAATAGTGGACACCCAGGAGCGCCTATGGGTTTAGCTGATATTATGACTGTTTTAAGTCGTCATATCAAACATAACCCAAAAGATACAAAGTGGTTAAATAGAGATAGATTAGTTTTTAGTGGAGGACACGCATCATCTTTAGTTTACTCATTTTTGCATCTTAGTGGATATGATTTAAGTTTAGAAGACTTAAAAGAGTTTAGACAACTTGGAAGTAAGACTCCAGGACATCCAGAGTATGGCGATGTGCCTGGTGTTGAAGTGACAACAGGACCTTTAGGACAAGGAATTACAAATGCAGTTGGTTTTGCTATGGCAGCCAAGTATGCTGGAAATATTTTAAATAGTGATAAATCTACTGTAATTGACCATAAAGTTTATTGTCTTTGTGGTGATGGAGATTTGCAAGAGGGTATTAGTTATGAAGCGTGTGCATTTGCAGGGCATTTAGGACTTGATAATTTAGTTGTTATTTATGATTCAAATGAAATTACTATTGAAGGTAGTACCGATATCGCTTGGAGTGAAGATGTTAAGCGTAGATTTGAAGCTCAAGGATGGCAAGTAGCTAGGATTGATGGGCATGATTTTGATGAGATAAATGAAGCAATAGAAAATTCAAAAGAGGCAAATAGCCCATTTTTGATTATAGCAGATACGACTATAGCAAAAGGTGCTTGTAAGATGGAAGGCTCACATCACTCACATGGTGCTCCTTTAGGTGATGAAGAGATAGCAAATTCTAAGAAAAAAGCTGGATTTGATGAAAATAAAAAGTTTTTTGTTCCTGATGATGTAAAAGCAAGATTTGAGTGTGCAGTTGAAAAAGGTGATTTAGCACAATCTCAATGGAATAAGATGATAGAAAATGATTTGAATGGTGAACAAAAAAATCTTCTTGATGCACTTTTAAATCCACAGTTAGACAAAATTGAATACCCAACTTATGAAGATGGCAATGGTATTGCCACTCGTGATAGTAATGGACAGATTTTAAATGCAATTGCAAAAGCAGTTCCAGGTTTTATAGGTGGTAGTGCAGATTTAGGACCATCAAATAAGAGTGAGCTAAAAGGTATGGGCGATTTTCCTTGTGGAAGAAATATACACTTTGGTATTAGAGAACACTCTATGGCGGCAATTACCAACTCTTTTGCTCTTTATGGGCTTTTTATTCCTTTTAGTGCTACATTTTTTATCTTTAGTGATTATATGAAACCTGCAGCAAGATTAAGTGCACTTATGAGTTTAAAAAACTTTTATGTCTGGACTCATGATAGTATAGGCGTAGGAGAAGATGGACCAACTCATCAACCTATAGAGCAACTTAGCCAATATAGAGCTTTACCAAACTTTTATACATATCGTCCTGCAGATGCTAGCGAAAATGTAAAAGCTTGGAAAAAAGCACTTAGTATGAATGCTCCAGCATCATTTGTATGTTCTCGTCAAAAACTACAAGTCTTAAAAGACAAAAGAGAGATAGGTGATGTTGAAAATGGCGGATATCTTCTTACAAAAAGAGAGAATGCAACTGTAACACTTATGGCAAGTGGTAGTGAAGTTTATCCATGTTTAAGAGCTGCTTGTGCTTTAGAAAAACTAGGAATCAATGCAAATATAGTTAGTGTTCCTTGTTTTGATTTACTAATTGAGCAAGATAAGGCATATATAGATTCTATTATAGATCCAAAAACAAAAGTTCTTGCAGTAGAAGCAGGAGCTGGAACAGAGTGGTATAGATTTGCAGATGAGGTTATATGTATGACTCGTTTTGGAGCTTCTTCTCCAGCTGATAAGCTTTTCAAAAAATTTGGTTTTACAGAAGAAAATATAACTAAAAAAGCGTGTGAATTAGTAGGTGTTGCATATAAAGATAATGGAAACTGTAAGTAAATGCTTAAAGCAGTAATCTTTGATTTGGATGGAACTCTGCTTGATACACTTGAAGATATAGCAATAAGTTGTAATTTTGTTTTAGAAAGTTTTAATAAAAGTCCTCTTCCTATAGAGGACTATAATCTAATTGTAGGACATGGAGCAGCTCAACTTTTTAGAGATATTTTGCCAGAACATTCAAGCGAAGAACAAGCTCAAGCATTAAGTATTTTTGAAAAACATTATGCAAAGCAGTTTGATAAAAATACAAAAATCTATGATGATATCAGTAAAGTTTTAACATTTTTACAAGTTAGAGGGATAAAAATGTCAGTTTTATCCAATAAACCAAACTCTTTTACAAAAAAGTGTGTTCTAAAATATTTAAGAGATTGGAAATTTGAGAAAGTATATGGTATACGAGATGGGATTGAGCGAAAACCTAGTGAAGCTGGTGTTTTAGAGATACTTAAAGAGCTTAATATAGAACCAAATGAGACTATTTTTATTGGTGATACAAATATAGATATGCAAACAGCTAAAAATGCAAATATGGACTCAATTGGTGTTTTATGGGGTTTTAGAGGGGAGAAAGAGTTGGTGGAGAGTGGTGCAACTTATATTGCTAAAACTCCTACTGATATTATAAAAATAGTAGATAGTTTATGACAATCTTTGATTCAGTAATCTTGGGTATTATCGAGGGATTTACAGAGTTTTTACCAGTTTCTTCAACAGGTCACTTGATAGTTGCTAGCCATTTTTTGGGGATTGACCAGACAAATGTAAATAAAGCATTTGAAATTATTATCCAATTTGCTGCTATTTTGGCAGTTGTTTTTAACTATCAAGATAAATTTTCTATCAAAAAGATAGGGCTTTGGACGAAGGTAGTTATTGCATTTTTGCCTATTGGAACTATAGGATTTCTATTTTCACATCAAATAAAAGAGCTTTTTAGTATTGATATAGTTGCAACAATGTTTATTGTCGGTGGTATTGTTTTTTTAATAACAGAGAAATTTTTTCTACAAAAAGAGAAGAATTTACTAGATGATATAGAACAAATCACTTTAAAACAGACTCTTTGGATAGGCTTTGCTCAGATATTTGCCCTAATTCCAGGAACAAGTAGAGCAGGAAGTACGATAATCGGTGCTCTTTTAGTAGGACTTAGTAGAAAAGCTAGTGCAGAGTTTAGTTTTCTTCTGGCAATGCCCGTTATGGTAGCAGTAACAGGATATGATTTACTAAAAAACTACAAAGAGTTCACAGCAGATAGTTTACTTACTCTTGGCGTAGGATTTGTTGTATCATTCATTGTAGCTTATTTGACAATAAAACTTTTCATGAAGTTTTTAGATAAGTTTACATTTGTACCTTTTGGAATTTATCGTATCTTTTTAGGCTGTTTCTTGTTGGTGTTATTTTAAGAGTATTAAGAGGTTTATAAGAAGTCTAATCTAAGAAAAAGCAATTTTTAGCTAAAATAGAATCAAAAATTATAATTAGGGTTATATATGTTACTTCTTACCCCTGGTCCAACACCCGTACCAGAAGATATACGAATGGCTATGAGTGGGCCAACAATTCACCATAGAACTCCAGAATTTGAAGATATTTTTGCTAAAACTAGAGCGCTGTTAAAAGAGCTTTTTGGTATGAGTGAAGTTCTTATGCTTGCAAGTAGTGGAACAGGAGCTATGGAAGCTTGTGTTTTAAATCTTTGT
>CAZBPU010000077.1:0-8915 GCA_964493845.1 uncultured Sulfurospirillum sp. | reverse complement strand
TCATCTATTTAATCCTATATAATACTCTTTAATTTGATTCAAAACTTTTAGTGTAGTTTCATAATCTTCTTGTTTTATAATCTTTTTTAACTCATCTTGATTTTTCTCAAACAAAGGAGTTAACTCTTCGACTTTTTTCTTTGTATCTTTAGTAACATAAATATGAAAAGCCCTTCTATCTTCATCTGAAACTCTTCTCTCTAATTTACCTTTTTTAACTAAAGTATCTACCATTCTTGTTATAGTTGTTTTATCTTTATTAATCCCCTCAGCAATTTGAGTCTGTGTAGCTCCTGGCGTATCATGAACATACTTTAAAAGTAACCCTTGTTCATTACTGATACCATGTGGTTTTAGGTATTTATTGTGCTCTTGCATTATTATATTTGTGGTTAGTTTTAGCTGTACACCCAAACATAATCTAAAATCTTCACTCATTTTTTCTCCTTTTAGTTGTATATACAACTTTTAGTAATACAACTATATATTAATTAAACTTAAATGTCAAGTAAATAAAAAGTAGATATAATAGCATATTAGGAGTATTAATGAAAGAGTTAAAAGAGTTTTTAGAGGTAGTTAGCCAGAATGACTTTGTTAAGGGTCATGAAGTTCTTGAAATAAAATGGAAAGAGTGGAAAAAAATTGCTGATTTAAGAGATGAAAGTTTTATTCTCAAAGGACTTATAAATGGCTCAACAGCTATTGCATTAAAAGTTAAAGGAAAAGATAAAGCAGCCCTACAAGTGTGGGATACATTTTTAAAATACTCTCCTCTTATAGACAAAATAGAATCAGAATTTACCTATATGTATAAAGAAGCTAGAGACTTACTTATAAGTAAAAGTATCGAATATAAGATATAAACTCAATCCCCATAAGAGCCAAATAAGCATTTTTTTATAAAAATCTTCATTTATATATTTTCTCATTCTCTCTCCAAGCATAAGACCAAAAAGAGATATTAAAATAACAGGAATCATAAAAAGAGCAAAATCAAATGAAAAATTGCCATAACTTCCAAATATAAAAATTTGTGTTATTTTACTAGAGATAAAACAAAAATTCATCAAAGTAAATGATTCCTCTTTTTTAAGATTCATCTCAAGAACATAAATAACCAAAACTGGGAGCATTATATTTACTAAACCACTTACAATACCACTAAAAAGACCAAAAAACAACATCATTTTTTTAGGATTATTTTGTATCATTTCGTCTAATGAAATTTTTAATTTTTGTTTATTTAAATATAGTAAAATTACTAAAGCCAAAAGAAGTTTATAGTAAGGACTATTAAATGTTATAAGAAAAGTAGTGCCTAAAAAACTACCTATAACAACAAAAATTATTAGTATTCGATACTTACTAAAAAGAGCTCCAAAATCAGTAGATTTTTTAATAATTTGTGCATTTGAAAACATTGTTGGAAAAAGAGTTAATAAAACTGCCTCTTTAACATTTATAAAAATAGATAATAAAGGAGTAGCAATCATAGGGAACCCAAACCCCAAAAGTCCATGAACAAAACCAGAAAGTAAAAAAATACCAAATTGAATTAAAAGTAGATTATCCATCTAATTTTTTAAACCAAGTTAATCTGTCTTCTCCTATCAACGATGAGTTTAGCTCTTTTAATCTCAAATCTATTTTAGGTGCTTTGCCTTTTTTAAAATGAGGTGAACGAAAGATAAGATAGTGATTTACTAGCTCTTTAGTAGCTTTAAGCATACCTTCTCCACCCTCAATCATCACAAAACTATACTCTTTTAATCTTTCAAAATTATCTTCTATATATACTCTTCTATTAGGTACATTAAAAAGAGATATATTTTTATCAAACTCTTTAGCTTTTGAATAGATAAGTATATCTGGAGCTTTTCCATCACAAAGTCTTGCATCAAGTGTGGGTCTATCAACTCTTACTGTATTGCCACCAATCACAAGTAAATCACATCTATCTCTTAACTTATGAACTAACTCTCTTGAAGTTTTTGAAGTGATAGTCCCACCATCAATAACACCATTGTTACTCATAGCAAGTTTAAAAAAGATAAAATTATCTTTTTGCCAACTACTAAATGGTTCTAACAAATCTTTACATGTAGAACTTTCTAAAATCTCTACTTGTAAACCTTGCTTCTCTAAAAATTCCACTCCACCACTAGCCTTTTTGTTTGTGTCTAGTGTACCAATAATCACTTTTTTAAAACCTAATTTACTTATGAGTTGAGAACAAGGTGGTGTTTTGCCAAAATGATTACAAGGCTCTAAGGTTACATATATGTTTTTATCTTTAAAAATTCCATTGTGGTTTAGTTTTAAGTAGTTGTGAATATCTTTTGAATCTTTTATATCTAGTATATTTTTATCTTTTGTGAGGTTAAAATATGCTTTTTTTATAGCATTTACTTCAGCATGAGGAGTCCCTGCTCTTTTATGTACTCCGTAAGCTATAAAATTGTTCTGATTGTCTGTTACAACCGCTCCAACAGAAGGGTTTGGATATGTTAGCCCTTGATAAGCCCAAGCTTTTTCAAGCGCTAAATCTATAAAATACTCTTGCGAGTTTACCATTTGAAATAAGTTCTAGCTTTCTCTATTTCATCTATAGATACTGTTGTTACTTCACCATCATATTCAGTAATAGTTAATTTTCCATCTTTAACAGAATCTAAATGACCAATAATTTTATCCGTATTTATAAGTTTTATTTTTACATCTTCACCAATTGAGCCAACATAATGCTCTAATTTTTTAAGAGGTCTCTCTATCCCAGGTGAGCTTACTTCAAGTGTATAAACTCCACTTACTGGTGGCTCCAAATCTAAAATAGGAGATAAAATTCTTGTTACTTCTGCACACTTGTCTAGATTTACTTTATCTTTTGCACTTGTAATATAAATCCTAAAAATCTTTTGCTCATTTTCACTTACCGTTTCTAAATCATAAAGCTCTACATCACAGTCATGAAGGATATTTACAATAGTCTCTTTAGTTGTCATCTTTTTTACCCTTCTCTAACTCTCGTGCTACTTGATCAAAAAGTGCATCCATCTCATTTTGTTTCTCTAGTTTATCATCAAATTTAAATTTAAAATTGGGACATCTAAACCAACCTTCACTTTGCATACAGTGTGCTTTTATATGTGAATTTACTTTTTTAAGATGATTTATAATATATTTTTTCTCATCTTCATCAAACATCATTTTATCAAGATAGACTGTAGCATCATACTTTCCACGAGTACACTCAACGTCTATAACACATAAACCGTTCAACATCTCATCATTTAAAGTTGAAAGTGCTTCAGGGATAAGCTCCCTTAATACACTTTCTGTTCTTTGAAGTTTTATACTCTTTTCAGACATTATAACGTCGCTTGCTCTTCTACTTCTTTAAAGCTCTCTATAAAGTCGCCCTCTTTAATATCGTTGTATCCTTCGATACCGATACCACACTCATAACCTTTTTTAACTTCATTTGCATCATCTTTAAAACGTTTAAGTGATGATACACTACCTTCATAAACGATAACACCATCACGAATAAGACGAACTTTAACACCACGTTTTATCGAACCATCTGTTACGATACATCCAGCAATCGCTCCAATCTTTGGAACAACAAATACTTCACGAACTTGTGCTTGACCTATATTTTCTTCTCTTATTATTGGTGAAAGAAGACCTGAAACAAGTCCTGTTACATCATCAATCAAATCATATATAATATTATAAGTTTTTATCTCTACACCACTACTCTTAGCTTTATCTTTTACACTTCCGGTAGGTCTTACATGGAAACCAAGAATAACACAGTTTTCACTTGCTTCTGCTAAAGCTACATCACTCTCTGTGATTCCACCTATACCAGAACTAATAATGTTTATTTTAACTTCATCATTTTTAATTTTAGCTAATGAGCCTTTTATAGCTTCAAGTGAACCTTGAACATCGGCTTTTAAGATAACTGGTAGAGTTTTTATAGCACCCTCTGCAATCTTACTACTTAACTCATCTAAAGTTACTTTAGTAGATTTTGAAAGCTCTTTTTGTCTTAAATAATCTGCTCTTTTTTGTGCATATTCACGAGCTATTTTATCTGTTTTTACGCTTACTAGATGCTCACCAGAGCCAGGAACTTCACTAAGTCCGAGAACAACTACAGGCTCACCTGGTAATGCCTCTTTTACTGGTTTACCAGTATCATCAAGAAGCGCTCTTACTTTACCATGTCCAGTTCCAGCAACAATAACATCACCTACTTTTAAAGTTCCCTCATTGATAACAACTGTTGCAACAGGACCTCTTCCTTTTTCAACTGAACTCTCAATAACAGTAGCTTTTGCTTCTCTATTTGGATCTGCTTTAAGTTCTAGTAAATCTGCTTGAAGAAGAACAACTTCTAATAAATCTTCTATACCCATACCACTCTTTGCAGAAACTTCTACAAACTCATAATCTCCACCCCAATCAACAGGTGTAACATTAAGCTCAGCCAAACCAGCTTTTGCAAGGTCTGGATTTGCAGACTCCAAATCCATCTTATTCATAGCGATGATAAAAGGAACTCCAGCAGCTTTCGCATGTTCTACTGCTTCTCTAGTTTGAGGCATAACACCATCATCAGCAGCTACAACAATAATAACAATATCAGTTACTTGTGCTCCACGACTTCTCATCTCAGTAAAAGCTGCGTGACCTGGAGTATCTATAAATGTTATCTTTCTTCCATCTTTTTCAACCATGTATGCACCAACGTGCTGAGTAATTCCACCAGCTTCGCCACTTGCTACTTTTGAACTTCTAATATAATCTAAAAGTGAAGTTTTACCGTGATCAACGTGACCCATAATAGTAATGATTGGAGCACGCTCTACCATCTGATCTTCATTTGACTCTTCATAAGCCCCAACATAATCAAACTCTTCTTGTGCATCAATAGTTGTTACTTCTACTTCAAAAGTCTCTGCTAAAATATCTATAGAGTCTTTATCTAAGAAGTCATTCTTTGTAACCATCATACCAAGTAAAAATAGCTCTTTTATAACTTCACCAGGTTGTCTATTTATCTTTTCTGCAAACTCATATACTCTAATCTCTTCAGGGATTTCCACAGAAGTTACAACAGTATCATTTACATCTAAAGCTTTTTTAACACGTCTTTTTCTTCCACGTCTTTTTATTCCTTGAGGTTGAATAAAACTTGGTCTTTTTGTAGTTCTTATTTGTGACGGATCACTATTTTTCTTTGTTCTTTGTTCTACTTTTGGCTCAGCTTTTATAGTTAAATCTGGTAAAACCACCATATTATCATCTAAATCAAGTCTTATATCAGCCATATCACTAAAAGCTATATCCATCTTTTCTGTATTGCTTTGCTTACCTGCAGGAACTTTTCTAATTCTTTTCTTCTTTTTAACACTATCACTTACACTACCAAAAACAGATTCTAAAGGCTGAGAATTCTTCTTTTTTGCATAAGGAGAAGGAAAACTTTTAGGGTCAGCTTCTACTTTAACTGGTCTCTTTTTCTTTACTATAACCAAACCTCTACGTTTACGAACACTAGCACTTGCTAAGCTCTCTTTCTTTGGCTCTGGTTTTTTCTCTTCAGGCTCAACTTTTGGCTCAACTTTTGGAGTTGTTACTTCAACTTCTTTTTTAGCCTCACTCTTTGTTTCGCTTGGTACTTTTTCTTCTATTGTTTTTGGTTCAACTTTTATAGTTTCTACTTTCTTTGTTTCAACTTCTTTTGCTGCAACTTTTGTAGTTTCTACTTTTTTTGGCTCTTCTTTAATAACTTTTTTCTCTACTTTCTTAGGAGTCTCTTTTTCAACAGGCTTCTCTTTAGCTACATCTTTTTTAGGTGTAGCTTTCTCTTTAGGCTTTGGCTCTTCCTTTTTAGGTTCAGGTTCAGCTTCAGCTTTTTTTACAGTAGGCTCAGGTTTAACTGGTTTTGGCTCCTCTTTTACGCCTGTTAAGACATAATTCATAAGCTTTTCAGCCTCTTCTGGAGTAACAGAACTATTTGCTGCTTTAACAGCTAGTCCTATATCAGTTGCTTTTTCAACAACTTCTTTGCTTTGTAAACCAAGCTCTTCTGCAATCTCTTTTATACGCACCTTGTCCATTCGATCAAGTCTCCTTAGTTGGAACTATTGTCCCAAAATCATCTATTTTTTGTCTAAATTTACTACTTAAAATTTTTGTTAAACGTTTACCATCTAACAAAATACAATCTTTACATATATAACTACTACGTCCTGCTTTTGAAAACTCTATTAATTTTCCATTATTTATTTGAAAGCGGGTTAGTGTGCTTTGCTCATATCTTCCTCTACAGATGATACACATTCGGATAGGCTTTTTTATCTAAAATTCCTCATAATTAAAGCTTGTCTTCCAGCAGAACAAAAACTATGTTTTGTTATTCGCGTGCTATTATACCAAAATTAAACTATTTTTCAACTTTAAAGCCAATATTATCAAAATCATACACCTCTACTCTAAAATTTGGGAATGATTTTCCCAATATATTTTTCAATTTTTCAGCATCTTGTTCATGAACTAAAGAGAAAAAAGATGAGCCACTTCCTGAGAGTGTACTCATAAGAGCTCCATTTTTTAATGCAATTTTTCTCACATTAAATAGTTCTTTCATTTTCTTCATTCTTCTGTTCTCATGTATTCTATCCCAACCTGCATACTTTAATAGTTCCCATTTTTCACTAAAAAAAGCTGCACTCATAAATCCTACACGAGAGCTATTAAATGTTACATCTTTCATATGATATGACTTTGGTAATTGAGTTCTTGAGTGTGCCGTGCTCATAGGTCTATCTGGTATAACCATAACAGCTTTTATATCTTTTGGTATCTCTTTTTTTAATGTTTTTACAGAATCCTCTGCAACTATAGACGTTGTAAATCCACCGTAAACTGCTGGAGCAATATTGTCTGGATGGTTTTCATAAACTAAAGCACGATTAAGTATAATCTCTTTTGAAATTTTTATATTTGCCATCTCATAAGCACTTGCAATTGCTCCAACTATAACAGCTGAGCTACTACCTAATCCTCTTGAAAAAGGGATATTGTTTTCAAACTCAAATCTAAAATATTTACTTTCACCATCTAATTCTTGATAAATATCTTTAAAAATAGATACAAAAATATTGTTTACTTTCAATCTTCTATTACTTGAGCCTTCACCTTTTATAGAGATACTTTGACAAGTATATGGAACTATTGTTACATAATTATATAGTGATATTGCTAATCCTAGACTATCAAATCCAGGTCCTAAGTTTGCACTTGTAGCGGGGATTCTAATCCTCATCAATTTCCTTAATTATACTGCTGGCAAGATATAAAGTGGCTCTATATCTTTCGTAAAATTTTCTAATTCTATAGTTTTTGGTAAAATAAACTCACTAATTTGCTCTTCTTCAAAAAACTCTGTCTCTATTTTATCATCTTTTTTTATAAAATATATTTTTCTCATCGCTTTTATAGGTTTATTAGAATTAAAATTAAATCCATCTGATGCAAAAAGTTCTATATCTCTTGTTATACTAAGTGTTCTTAAAAAAATATATGTAATTTTAATAGCCATAAAACTACCTGGTCCACGTGCGAAAAAAACTCGTTTACATGTAAAGCTATCTAATATATCTTTAAAAATATAAGGTAAGGCTTCACTAGTATGCTCTTTTGTTGAATACTCTTTTATAAGTTTGTTGTTCTCATATATACCAATTTGTAAAGGAGAAGTTAAAGATATAACAACAATATCAACTATAGATTTTATGCGAACACCTCTACAAGACCAAGCTCTTCTGCCATAGCAAAATCGCGCACTTCATAGTTTTTTGGATCTTTTAAAATCTCTTTTGTTAAGAGATGATTTAAATTGTGACTACCTGCAAATGACTCATAATCAGCCAAAACAGGAGCTCCTAAAAGTGACAAATCTCCAATCGCATCTAAAATTTTATGCTTTACAAATTCACCTTGAAATCTAAGTCCATCTGGATTTAGTATCTTTTTGTCATCTAAAACTATTGCATTGTCTAGTGAACCTCCAAGAGCAAGTCCTCTACTTTGTAGATATTGAACATCTTTCAAAAATCCAAATGTTCTAGCCCTTGAAATCTCTTCTATATAGGCACGTTTACTAAATTCAAATTGATAATTTTGTTTACCTATAACTGGATGTGGAAAATCTATTTCAAAATTATATGAAGGTTTTATAGATGGTTTTACTCTAGCAAATTTCTTTCCATCAACTACTTCCACTTCTCTTTTTATAATTAATACACTCTTATTTTGATCAAGCTCTCTTCTTCCTGCTTCATCTAACATCATGCAAAAACTAGCACCACTACCATCCATAACAGGAACTTCTGCTCCGTTTAAAGTTATACGAATATTATCTATACCATAAGAGTATATTGCAGAGAGTAGATGTTCTATAGTTGATATATAGTTTTGTCCATCACCTATAACAGTTGCATTGCTTGTATTTACCACATTCTCAGGAGATGCTTTTAAACTCATACCTACGTCTGATCTATAAAAAACTATACCACTATTTGCTTCAAGTGGTTCAAGTGTTATTTCAATAGGCTCACCTTTATGTAATCCTATACCAACACTTTCAATTTTTTTAGCAACTGTAGTTTGACGCACTAAATTTCCCTTATTTCTATCTTACTATTTTTATATGTTATTTTTTGTAAAATGCCATTTTGAAGAAGTCCTTTATCTACAATTTCTCCATTAAAAATCAAATTACCTCGTTCACTTAAACCATGAAGGACTATATACTCCCCATCGCACTGAACTAAACCATCTATTATGCCATAAATCGAAACACTTTGTGTACAAAAAAGTTTCGCTCCACTATT
>CAZBPU010000076.1:0-8948 GCA_964493845.1 uncultured Sulfurospirillum sp. | reverse complement strand
CTAAAAATGGAAGATATAGCAAAAAGCCTATCTGAAAAGCTGTTTTTAACTCACTTATTATAAAAGCTGGCATTGCCACAGTGAGTGGAACATCTTCTATATTTTTAGGATTTTCAAGTTTTCTTATACGAAAAAATAGAGCTAAATCTTTTTCCCTCGTATTTCTAACCATAAAAGCTTTAAAAGGTTGAACACCTTTTACAAATGCTTCTTGATAACCTATCTCTTGAGCTAAATATGGCTTTACTGCTATATTATAAGAGTTCGTAGCAATTGGTTCCATAATAAAAAATGTTAAAATTAAAGCTAGTGCTACCAAAACTTGATTTGGAGGCATCTGCTGCGTTCCTAAAGCTTGACGTAAAAATGAAAAAACTACAATAAGTCTTAAAAAGCTTGTTCCAATAAATACCATAGATGGTGCTAACACAAGTATAGTAAGAACAACCAATAAATTCAGACTAGTTACTAGTTGTTCTGGAGAATTTGGAGCACTTAAACTAAGATTTACTGTTGGAATTGCATCTGCCCCAACAAGTAAGTTGGTACTTAATAGCAAAAAAAGTATAATTATTTTCTTCAACTATTTTACCTTCGCGGTTGTATCTAATATACTCTTTTGAGCTTTATCTTTTGTTCCACTATCAAGTGAGAAAAATTGCAAATCAACTCTTCTATTTTTAGCTCTTCCTGCTTCTGTAGCATTTGAGGTAATTGGGTCAAACTCTGCTTTTCCAGCAGCTTCAATCTTCTTTGGATCAATTCTATCTTTTATAAGTTCTTTTACAACACTTACAGCACGAGCAGTGGAAAGCTCCCAATTATCTTTATATGAACTTGTACTATCAGGAGGATTTATATCAGTGTGCCCTCTTGCTCTTACATGTATATTTTCTGGTAATTTTTGTATAATTAATGCTATACGTTTTAAAAATAAAATAGCATCTGCATTTTGTATGATAGCACTTCCAGGTTTAAAAAGTAATCCATCTGGAAGCCTAATAATAAAACCATCTTCAGCCTCTTCTAGCTGAATTTCTGGTCCACCAGATGATTTTAACATTTCATTTATTTCAGTTATTGCTTTTTTTAACGAAGTCGTAACAACTCTATTTGCAGTCTCTTCTTGTGACTCTATAGGACTTGCTTGTTGTTGACGCTCACGACTAATTTCAGTTTTTGTTCCACCTTCAAGTACACTCAAAGCACCTGCTAGTGAACCTATAGCCTCTTGTATTTTTTTTGCATCCATTGTAGACATAGAAAGTAAAAGAACAAAAAAACATAAAAGTAGTGACATCAAATCACCAAAAGCTGCAAGCCATCCTGGCATACATTTTGGACAATCAGGGCACTTTTGTTTTTTTCCCATTATATTATCCTAATCAAATTGAGAAGTTCTCTCTTTAGGTGGTAAGAAAGACAAAAGTTTACCCTCTAAAGTTCTAGGATTATCTCCTGCTTGAATAGCCATAATACCTTCAAGTATAAGAGTCTTTGCTAAAGTCTCATCAGCATCTCTTATTCCAAGTATATTTGCAACAGGACCACCTACAATATTTCCTATCATAGCACCATACATCGTTGTAAGCAATGCAACGGCCATAGATGGACCAATAGCTGAAGGGTCAGCCATATTTAAAAGCATTGCAACAAGACCAATAAGTGTACCAATCATACCCATCGCACCTGAAAAACCACCCATTTGATCAAAAATTTGTGCATTTGATTGGTGACGGGAACTTGTCTGTTCCATATCAATTTCTAACAAATCTCTTATAGTATCAGGTTCATTACCATCAACTGCCATGGAAAGACCCTTTTTTAAAAATTCATTCTCTTCACTATTTGCATCCGCTTCAAGAGCCAATATACCATCACGTCTAGCTTTTGTAGAGTAATCAACCATCTTTTTTATAAGTACTGGAACATCAACTTGTGGAGGCTTAATAGCAATCATAAATATTTTTGACAAGTTTTTCATCTGCTCCATTTTAAAGCCGACCAAAAGAACACCTGTCGTACCACCAAAAACAATCAAAACAGATGGTATATCGATATAAGGACCGATACCAACACCCATTGCCATCGCACCAAAAAGAAGTGCTAACGTAAGTACTAAACCAACGACTGTTCCTAAATCCATGTGCGTCCTTGCCTTTTAAAAACTATAATTTTTATCATTTTATTTGTTTTTATGTTAAAAAGTGGTTAAAAGAACCATTTTATAACGATTAAAACATTATTTAGTTAAAATATCGACTATTTATATAAACAATTTAGAGGAAAGTCATAAATGAACACTTCGATTGCTATCATGGCTGCTGGATTTGGCACAAGAATGAAATCAAAAAAACCTAAAGTTTTACATGAAATTAGTGGGTTTTCAATGCTTCATCACATTATAAAAGAAGCAAAAAAAATTTCTGATGATATACACGTTATCCTCCACCATCAAGCAGACTTAATACAAGATACACTGAATAAAAACTTCAAAAATATAACTTATGTACTCCAAGACCATGAAAATTTTCCTGGTACTGGTGGAGCTATCATGAGTGTTAAACCAAAATATGAAAAAGTTTTAGTTTTAAATGGTGATATGCCTCTACTTGAAGCAGATGATATGAAAGCATTTTTTAAAGAAGATGCAAAAGTAGTTATGAGTAGCTTTGTTTGTATCGACCCAACAGGTTATGGAAGAGTTGTTATGGATAGTAATCATAGCGTGTCTAAGATAGTTGAACATAAAGATGCTAATAAAAATGAACTAAATATAAAAAATGTAAATGCTGGAGTTTATCTTTTTGCAACAGAGTTTTTAAAAGAAAATTTACCAAAATTATCAAATAAAAATACTCAAAAAGAGTATTACATAACAGACTTAGTGAGCATAGCAAATGACCAAAATATAGAAGTAAAAGCGATAGAAGTAGATGAAGAGATATTTATGGGTGTTAACTCTAAGTATCATCTTAGTATCGCTGAAGAGATAATGCAAAGAAAAATTAAAAAACGTTTTATGGAAGCTGGTGTTACCATGCGACTTCCTGAAACTATATATATTGAAAGTGATGTTACTATAGAAGGTGAGACTATTTTAGAGAGTGGAGTTTCACTCTTAAAAGGTGCTAAAATCATAAACTCACATGTAAAAACAAACTCTGTTGTAGAAGATAGTATGCTTAAAGATACAGAAGTTGGACCTATGGCAAGGATTAGACCCAAGTCTGTATTAATTGACTCTAAAATAGGTAACTTTGTTGAAATCAAAAAATCAACTCTCAATGGAGTAAAAGCTGGTCATCTTAGTTATCTAGGTGATAGCGAAATAGACAGCGGAACAAATATAGGGTGTGGAACTATCACATGTAACTATGATGGCAAAAAAAAATATAAAACAATTATAGGTAAAAATGTTTTTGTTGGAAGTGATTCTCAGCTTATTGCCCCTATCACTATAGAAGATGATGTCATCATTGCAAGTGGTACAACTGTTACAAAAAATGTAAAAAAAGGTAGTTTAGCAATTGCAAGACCTAAGATGAAGATATTAGATGACTTTTTCTATAAATTCTTTGGAAAAGACAATGCTTAAAAACAAAAAAATTCTTATAGGTGTTACTGGAAGTATAGCTATATATAAAACTCTTGAAATAATTAGGCTTTTTATTAAAGCTAGAGCAAATGTCAGAGTTATTATGAGCGAAGAGGCAAAAAGATTTATAACCCCTCTTACCTTTGAAGCTATAAGCCAAAACGAAGTCTTGCATATAGATTCAGAAAGCTGGGCAAATGACCTAAATCACATACATATTGGAAAATGGGCAGATATATTTCTCATAGCCCCAATCACAGCCAACAGTATAAATAAACTGGCTAATGGCATTGCCGATAACCTTTTAACACAAACTATCTTAGCCTTTAACAAACAAATCATCATAGCACCATCAGCCAATACAAATATGATATTAAATCCTATTACACAAGATAGTCTTAACAAACTTGAAAAATCAGGTTTTATAACATGTCAGCCACAAAACAAACTTTTAGCCTGCAACGATATTGGAACTGGGGCATTGGCAGAGCCTGAAAAGATATTTGATATAACTGCTCGTGAACTTCTTAAAGATAAGTTTTGGATTGATAAAAAAGTCATAGTAACAGGTGGTGGAAGTATAGAAAAGATAGATGATGTAAGATGTCTTACAAACTTCTCTAGCGGAAAACAAGCAGATGCTTTGGCTTATGCATATTTTCTTGCTGGCGCTGATGTTACTCTAATCAGTTCAAAAGATTCTTTATATGCAAAAACTATACATGTAAACTCAACAAAAGAGTACAAAGAAGCAATAAAGAACAATATATCCAAAGGCTCATATCTCATTATGTGTGCAGCCATAAGTGATTTTGTTCCTTTACATGTAAAGAGTGGAAAACTGAAAAAAGAAGAACTTGGTGATAGATGGAATCTTGAACTTATTAAAAATGAAGATATCTTATTGAGACTTGATAAGAAAGATATAAAAACTATAGGTTTTAAAGCGGAGATGAATAGTACTACAGCTTTAAAAAATGCAAAAAAGATGCTAGAAAAAAAATCATTAAATGCAGTATGTCTAAATATACTTGAAAATCAAAACAATTTTGGCAGTGATAAAAACGAGATTACTTTTATAACAAAGACAGAACAAAAAAAGATTGAATTATCTACAAAACAAGAGATAGCAAGACAGATAGTGGAGTTATCAAAAGAGTTATGATAAACACTATCTCAAAACTAGCAAACATAGATACAAATGTAAATAGCAAAGGATCTATGCAATTTAATAGCTCACTACCCATAACAATTGAAGTTTTAAAAAATCTTGGACTAGATAGATATAGATTACTTTTAGGTAGAAAAGAGTTCACAACTAAAAGCCAAAAAAAACTTGAACTTGGCTCAAAATACTGGGGAAGTTTTGGAGAGAATAAAAATGGCATTATTACAATCTCAAACCTTGTTAAAAAGCCAACTTTTTTACAAAATGATGCTAAATTTTTAGATATAGAAATAAGTGAATTTTTAACTCAAATATCAGAAGTACCCTCACCAATAAGTACTTTTAAAGAGTGGATAATAGAAAATTTGGAAAATGACAAAACAAAAAAAGAGGACTTTTTACTTTTTAGTGATATGCTTTTAGCTCTTAAAGATGACATTATCCATCTTCCTCTAAAACATAATGAAAAAACAAATCTATTACAAATAAAACTTGGGCCTAATTATATGGAATTTTACTGTGCTTTTAACTCTCTTGGACCTTTAAAAGGGCATATAAGTGGAGGAGTTTTTAATCTTGAAGTACTATTTTCTAAAACATACTACTATTTAAAAAAATCAAATATTGCGACATTTATTAAAACTGTAAAACCAATAGAGCCACTATATAATTTAGATAAACTTATATTGGATCTAAAAATATGAATGATTTAAAACATTTAGCAATCATTATGGATGGCAATGGACGCTGGGCTGAACGTCAGGAAAAACGTCGTTCTACTGGACATGAACAAGGTGCAAAAAACGTAAGAATTATTACAGAATACTGTGCAAAAATAGGTGTTGAATACTTAACTCTATATGCTTTTAGTACAGAAAACTGGAAACGTCCAAAAACAGAAATAGAGTTTCTAATGAAACTTTTAGATAAATTTTTAAAAAAAGAGTTAAAAACATTTTTACAAAATGATATTAAATTTGATGTTATTGGTGACATTAAAAAGTTTTCAAATAGCTTACAAAAAACCATCTTAAGTATAAAAGATAAAACCTCTACATGTAAAGGTATGACCCAAATATTAGCCATAAATTACGGTTCTCGAGATGAAATAACAAGAGCAGTAAACCGTGCTATTAAAGATGGTAAAATGTTAAAAGAAAAAGATATTGATAAGCTTTTAGACACATCTAATTTCCCTGATGTTGACCTGCTTATAAGAACTGGTGGAGATCAAAGATTGTCAAACTTCCTTCTTTGGCAAAGTGCTTATGCTGAACTTTTTTTTACAGCCACTCTATGGCCAGACTTTAGTACAGGAGAGCTTGAAACAATACTCTCAAAATATAGAAGAACATCAAGGAGATTTGGGGCATTATGATTACATCTGTTTTAGCATTTATTATATTTTTTGGTTTTATTGGGCTAGCAGTAGGCTCATTTTTAAATGTGGTTATTATAAGGATCCCAAAAGGAGAAAGTATATCCTTTCCTGCTTCTCACTGTGTGACATGTAAACACCCACTTAAATGGTACCATAACATACCTATTTTATCCTGGCTTTTTCTTAGTGGAAAATGTGCGTTTTGTAAAGAAAAAATTTCTATTCAATATCCAATTATAGAAGCTTTAACTACTTTTATATTTATCACAACTGCTATGCAATCAGATTCTGTTGCAGATGCACTTATAATATCAACTCTTTTTACAATACTACTAGCACTTAGTGTTATAGATTTAAAATACAAAGCTGTTCCTGACTCTATAAGTATACCTGCTCTTTTTGTATCTCTATTTGTAGATGATTTTTTGATTTCATTAAATGATGCACTTTTACTCGCAGGTGGATTTGCTTTGCTTCGTATCTTAGTCTCTTGGATTATAAAAAAAGAGGCGATGGGAGAAGCAGATATCATCATAGCTGGTATAATTGGAGCAACTCTAGGAGTAGAACTCGGACTTGCTGCAATCTATATCTCAGCACTTATAGCACTCCCTATTTTTATGATTATTAGGAAAAAAGGCTATGAATTACCTTTTATACCCTTCTTAGCTCTTGGTTTATACATAACTTGGGTATTCAAGCCAGAAATTATGTCAATCTTAAGGATAATTTATGGGTAGAGTAAATAACTATCTTTTAAAACACTTTAGCTCACTATTTTCTTCTTTATTTTTTACACTATTTTTTATAACTTCTGTTGTGTTTTTTATAAAAATTGCAAGTATAACAGCTGTAATTAAAATAAGTTTTTATGAATTAGGGCTTTTATATATCTATCTTTTACCAAATATACTGATATATACTCTTCCTATTACTTTTTTTATTGCCTTATGTATATCTCTATTTAATTTATCAAAAGAGAATGAGACTATAGTTCTTTTTACTCTTGGATATATGCCTAAAAAAATATCTCGTCTTTTTATAACAGTCTCTACACTATTATCTCTACTTTTGATAATAAATATCTTAGTTTTAATACCAATAGCAAAACAACTAAATGCAAACTTTTTAGATTATAAACGAGCAGAAGCAAAATTTAATATAAAAGCAACAGAATTTGGACAAAAGTTCTCTGATTGGCTAGTTTATATAGATAAAAGTGATAAAAAAGATAAATATAATGGTATTGTAATGTACCAACAAAAAACAAAAGAACATACAGAAAAAATCATAACAGCTAAAAGTGCTAGCATTAACAATAACAATGGTGTGTTAAAGTTAGAATTAGATAAAGGTAAATCTTTTGAAATCACTAAGAAAAAAATAGAGCAAGTAGACTTTCAAAAAATGTACCTAAAAACAGAACAGAAAGACAATATAAGTGAAGTCATAGGCATAGTCTCTTATTGGGAAGAAGCTTTAAAAAACAAAAAAAGAGCTTATGATTTAGCATTTTTTCTTCTCATTGCACTCTTTCCTATTGCTACAGTCTTATTTGCTATTAGCATTGGAATTGTAACATATAGATATGAAAAAAGAGGTATTTACTTATCCATGGTAGCAGTCATTTTTGGCTATCTTACACCTGGAATTATACTAGTTAAGTACGCAAATCTTTATGCTGTTGCAGGAGTATTTTTTATTAGTATTATAACTTCCTATATCTATTATAGAAAAAAGATACTATTGAGATACTAATGAGAGTAAAAATAACAATTAGTTATGATGGAAGTAGATTTAATGGCTTTCAAATACAAAACAATAAACAAAAAGTCATTACTGTCGCAGGGCTTATAACAAAAGAACTTAAAAATTTAAATATCAAAACTACCTTGATAGGAAGTGGTAGAACAGATACTGGTGTACATGCCTCTTCACAAGTACTTCACTTTGAAATACCAGAATTTTGGAGTAATATAACAAAACTAAAAGATGAGCTAAATCGTCTGGTTAAACCCTATATTTATATCAAAAAAATAGAGATAGTAGACAAAAAATTTCATGCTAGATTTAGTGCAAAAAAGCGTTTATATAGATATGCTTTATATAGTGGAGAGTATCAACCTTTTTTATCTAACTATGCTTTGCATGTAGATAATATGGATGTAGAAAAACTTGATTCTATTGTAAAACATTTTATAGGAATTCATGATTTTACAAACTTTAAAAAACAAGGAAGTGAAACTTCTTCAGACATAAGAGAAATTTTTAAAGCAGGGACATATAGACATAAAGGTATAACCATAATATACTTTTTAGGAAACTCATTTTTAAGAAGTCAAATAAGAATGATGTGTGGTTTTGCACTTGAAGTTATGAATGATAAATTAACATCAACACAACTAAAAGAGCAATTAAATAAAGAGAAAAAACACTCAACTAAAGTTATACCAGCAACTGGTCTCTACTTAGCTAAAATTTTTTATTAAAATTACTCCCCAGACAACTACACTCAAGCCTATACTTAAAAACACTATACTGCTACCAACATCCTTAGCACGTCCTGCCATAGGATGATGTTCTAGTGTTACTAAATCAACAACTCTTTCAATCGCACTATTAATAGTTTCGGCTATCAAAACTCCCATCATTGTTATAAAAAGAAAAAGCTTCTCTACCAATGTCACCTCTACTAAAACTATAAAAGGAATTAAGGCTAAACATATTATAAGTTCTATCTTAAAAGAACTTTCATGTAGTATTATATCTTTTAAGCCTTTTAATGCATAAGTTGTATTTTT
>CAZBPU010000075.1:0-9145 GCA_964493845.1 uncultured Sulfurospirillum sp. | reverse complement strand
CAAAGATTCAAAAAGTAAACTTATATATCAATAAGATTGTACCAAAATATGATAATTATAATTACAAAAATGATGAGTATTGGGCTACCCCATTTGAGTTTTTTTCAAATGCTGGAGGTGATTGTGAAGATTATACGATAGCTAAGATGTACTCTTTAGAAATTTTGGGAATAAATCCTAAAATTATGTATATGAGTGCGGTAAAAGATAAATATTCTGGTGGTAATCATATGGTGCTTAGTTTACTTGTAGATAAAAATAAACCACCTTTGATTTTAGATAACCTTAGTAGTAAAGTTCTATCTCTTGATAAAAGAGTAGATTTGAAACTTATGTTTATTTTTAATAAAAATGGTTTTTTTAAGCTCAGAAATTATAAAAAATTAGTTAAAACTGATAAACTTCAACTCCCTGCATATGAGAAACTGAAAGAAAAATATAAAAAACAACTTATTTTAAAAAGATAAAATTGCTACTTTTAGTAACTAAAGTAGAATTAAATAAAATTTTATCAAAATTAAATAAAATTATAAAATCCCTAAATAGGGCTACTATTTTAGAAAAGTTTCAGAATAGTTTTAATTTTTCTCTATTTTACAAAAAACTTTTAAGTTTGCTCTAAAAAAACTATACTATATTTTTACTAGAAAAAGAGTAGTACTTTTAGTATTCCTTTTTTTATAAAATAAAATGAGGTAGATTTTGGCAAAACAAAAGTTTGGTAATGAAATCATTAAGAGTGTTATTGAGAAGAGTAAAAAAAGACGTACAATTTCTCAGTTGACTATTAAGATAGATTCAAAACTTGATGATGCTCTTAGTAAGTTATCTAACTCTCTAAATATATCCAAAAATAGACTTATTGAGGATATTTTATTTGAGAGTGGCATAGTTGAAGAAGTTGAAGAAAATTACCATGACTAAGTTTCCACCTCAAAAACAGGTTGTTGATGCTACTCTTCAAGGAACTATGAAGGCTGCACAAAATTTTCTTAATTGGACAAATGACAGACTTTTTTTATCACATGGACCTTATAAAATTATCTCAATTCATATAGCACAAGAGTTAGCAGCTTTAAAAGATGCTCCTGAGATATTTTTAGATGCAACTATAAGTGATATATTAAGATGTTCTTTACCAGACCGTTCAGCATATACTCATTATATGAAGAAAAAGGCTATAACGCAAGGTATATTTAGTATAACATTAGATGAGAGATTTGAGCATCAAAATGATGAAGATTCTATTTCTAAAGTTATTATTACTGTTAGAAATGGTGTAAGAAATCCAAAGTTAGAGTATTCAAATGATATAGAAGTTATTTGTAAGATGCTTGATTGTAAAACTTCTTTAGAGTATGGAGTTTTTAGTTTTTATTCTGATCTTTCAAATAATGCTAGAAAAAAATTGGATAAAAGAATTCCAGAACTAATAAAGAGTTTTGATATAGTAGTAAAAAAGTTTCCATCTCTTAAGTCAAACTTTGTAAGTAGTAATATTCAAAAGATAGAAGGTAGTGGTGAGTGGTTAGCAGGTTGTTATATAGTTGAACCAAAGTAGATTTTCTTAAGGTTACAAATTGAGTGATCTTAATAAAATTTTCAAAGGAGAAAATATGAGAATATTACCTAGAGTTGCAGCGTCGGTTGCAGTATGTGCTTTATTAGTTACAGCGGGAAATGCTGCGGATGTTATCAAGATTGGTGTTCAAGCACCTATCACTGGCAAGTATGCAAACGAGGGACAGAGTATAGACAATGGTGTTAGACTTGTTGTTGATCAAATCAATGCAGATGGTGGTCTTTTAGGTAAAAAATTAGAAGTTGTTAGTTGTGATGATGAAGGTAAAGCTCAAAAAGCAGCTATTTGTGCTAGAAAATTAGTAAACGAAGGTGTTTTAGCGGTTATCGGCTCATACACTTCAGGAGCTACAGAAGCAGCTCAAACTACATACTTTAGAAATAAAACACTTCAAACAAGTGATGGTACAAGTGATAGTTTAACTAAACATAAGTATTGGACTTTCTTTAGAAACTCATTTCAAAACTCAGCTCAAGCAGATTTTACTGCTAAATATTTAGTAAAAGAAAAAGGTTATAAAAAGATAGTTGTTATTTCAGATTACTCTTCTTATGCTGTTGGTCTTGCTGATTCTGCTGCAAAAGCTATCAAGGCAGAAGGGGGCAATGTAATTTATCAAGGAAAGATCAAATCAGGAACTCAAAACTTTACAGCAGTTCTTACAAAAATCAAATCAATGAAACCAGATGCTATTTATTTTAGTGGATATTATACAGATGGCGGACTTATCCGTGCTCAACAACAACAACTTGGTATAAAAGCTGATTTTATAGGTGGTGATTCAAATGATAATCCAGATTTTATAAAACTAGCTGGAAAGAGTGCAGAAGGTACACTTTTAGTTAACTTCCCAACTCCAGACTTTTTACCATATGATGCAGCTAAAAAGTTTATAGCAGCTTACAATACAAAGTATGGAAAAGCTCCATCTTCAGTTTGGGCTCTTATGAATGTTGATGGTCTAAGTGCAATAGTTTACGCAGTTAAACAAACAAAAACTCTTGATACTAAGAAAATTAGTGATTACCTACATACTTTAAGAGACTTCCCAGGAATTACAGGTCCTATATCTTTTAGAGAAGATGGTGAGAGAATCAATACTAAATTTAATGTTTATGAGATTCAAGCAAACGGTAAATATAAGATTATAAATAAGTAATTAAAGAAAGAGAGAAAGCAGAACAATGGATATATTTCTTCAACAAATTGTCAATGGTTTGACAATAGGAAGTTTGTATGCTTTGGTCGCACTTGGTTATACGATGGTCTACGGGGTAATGAAGTTAATCAACTTTGCCCACGGAGACCTCGTGGCCTTGTCAGCCTTTGCAGGACTTACTATCTATACTAATATGTTTGCTGATGGCGGTACTTCAATAGTAGCCGTTATTACTGTGTTTATGTTCACAGCAGCGATTATTGCAGTTGTTGGTGTTCTTCTTGAACGCCTTGCCTATAGGCCTTTACGAACGGCACCACGCCTTAGTGCTGTTGTTTCTGCTTTAGGAGCTGGACTTGTTATACAAAATGCTATTATGTTGATCTGGGGACCAAATATGAAGATTTTTCCTTCTGATTTGTTTCCTTCAACTATATATGAAATAAATGGTGTAGTTATAACATTTACTCAACTTATGATATTGCTTTTTTCATCAGTATTGATGATTGCTCTTTATCTTTTTATAAATAAAACAAAGATGGGAACTGCTATACGTGCGGTTGCTATTGACCAAGATGCTGCAAAGCTTATGGGAATCAATGTTAACAAAATTATTATGATTATTTTTATTATTGGTTCTGCTTTAGGTGCAGTTGCTGGTCTTTTTATTGGTATTTATTATAGAGGTATTACTTTTGATATGGGATGGATGTATGGCTTAAGTGCATTTGTTGCCGCTATTATTGGTGGTATTGGTAATATCCCAGGAGCTATGTTTGGTGGACTTATGTTAGGACTGTTTAACGCACTTATTAGTGGTTATATTTCTAGTGCTTGGGCTGAAACATTTACGTTTATGTTATTGATTGTTGTTCTTATTTTTAGACCAACAGGAATACTTGGCGAAAAAGTGGCGGAGAAAGTATAATGAGTAGAACAAATATGATATCATTGGGGTTTTTAGTAGTTATGGGTGTTTTTCCATTTTTTGTTGACTCTGCTTGGTTAGCTGTTGGGACTACCTTTTTAGTTTTTTCAGTTGTAGCATTTTCACAAGATATTATTCTTGGACGTGCAGGTGCTTTTCATATGGGACATGCTGCATTTTTTGGACTTGGAGCATATACAACAGCTATTTTAAATACACATTTTGGATGGCCAATTTTGGCTACATGGGCGCCTGCGGTTATTATCCCTATGGTGCTTGCTATTATAACAACAGGTCCTATTATTCACTTAAGAGGTGATTATCTTTTAGTTGCAACAATCGGTATAAATATTATTTTTATGCAAGTATTAGAAAATGACTTGTTTGGACTTACTGGTGGACCAAATGGAATCTTTGGAATAGATGTTGTTAAGCTGTTTGGATATGAGTTTTTTGAACAAATTGATATGTACTATATGGCATTTATCCTTCTGGGAATTACACTATTTATTATGAAAACATTAGATGGTAGTAAGTTTGGTAGAGCAATGTTTTATATAAACAAAGATGATGTTGCTGCACAAAGTATGGGTATAGATATTAGATATTACAAATTATACGCTTTTGCTATTGGTGCAGGTATTGCAGGGGCTGCTGGTAGTATGTTTTCTGTTCAGTATAGTGCTGTTAGTCCTGAAGCATTTGATGTGCTTCAATCAATTATGTTTTTTACTATTGTTTTAGTTGGTGGATCGGCATCACTCCCTGGAGTTTTAATTGGTACATTTGTAATGTTTGTACTTCCTGAAATATTCCGTGAGTTTGAAACAGCTCGTTATTTGGTATTTGGAATAGCGATGATTTTAACTATGATTTTAAGACCTCGTGGTATTTGGCCAGTTAAGTTTGGAAATATACCAGCATTTCTTAAAAAGGGGAAAAAATAATGAGCCAGATTTTATTAGAGATTAAAAATGTCTCAAAATTTTTCTCAGGTTTGACTGCTATTGATGCACTTAATTTAAAAGTCAGAAAAGGTCAGATTTATGGAATCATTGGACCAAATGGAGCTGGTAAAACAACTTTATTTAACTGTATAACTGGTATTTATACTCCTGAAGAAGGAGAAATTTTATGGAATGGAAAAGAGATAAAAGGTACTGCTCCTCACAAGATAGCAGAACTTGGAATTTTAAGAACATTTCAAACTATTAGACTATTTGCAGAGATGAGTGTAGCTGAAAATATTATGTCAGGACGTCATATAAAATCAAAGCAAAAATGGTATAACGGAATTATCCCAACACCAGCTTACTACAAAGATGAAAAGTATAACTGGGGAAAAGTTGGAGAATATATGGAGCTTTTTGGTTTGAGCGAGTATGCTACAACACCAGCAGGTGATTTGGCATATGGACTTCAAAGAAAAATAGAGATGGCAAGAGCTTTGGCTGCCGAGCCTGAACTTCTTATCCTAGATGAACCAGCAGCAGGATTAAATGAAAATGAGACAAAAGAGTTAGCAGATATAATTCGTAAGATTCAAGCTATGGGTGTAACTATTATGATGATTGAACATGATATGGATATGGTTATGAACTTATGTGAATATATGACTGTTATCAATTTTGGAGCTTGGATTTGTGAAGGTGTTGCAGAAGATGTACAAAATAATCCAGCTGTAATTGAAGCATACATTGGTATTGAAGACGAGGATGAATAATGGCTGATAAATTATTAGAAATTAAAAACTTGCATGTAAACTATGGTGCTATTAAAGCTATTAAGGGTATAGATTTATATGTAGATAAAGGTGAAGTTGTAACTATTTTGGGTGCTAACGGAGCTGGAAAAACAACAACACTTAGAACTATTAGTGGACTTCTTAGGTCAATCGAAGGTCATATTATATTTGATGGACAAGAGATAACAAAAGTTCCAGCTCATGATATAGTATCCCTTGGAATGAGTCACTCTCCTGAAGGAAGAAAAGTTTTTGGGACACTTAGTGTAGAAGAAAATCTTCTTATGGGAGCATATACACTTAAAACTCATGATGCTGAGACTTTAGAGTGGATATATGAGATTTTACCAAGATTAAAAGAGCGTGAAAGACAGATGGCAGGAACTCTTAGTGGTGGTGAGCAACAAATGCTTGCGATTGGTAGAGCTATTATGAGTAAGCCAAAGCTTCTTATCTTGGATGAACCTAGTCTAGGCCTTGCTCCTGTTTTAGTAAAAGGAATTTTTAAAGCGATAAAAGAGATTAGTGCAACGGGTGTCACTGTTCTTATTGTAGAACAAAATGCAAAAGCAGCATTGAAATTAGCAGATCGTGGTTATGTGTTAGAACTTGGAAAAATTACACATCATGGTACAAGTGATGAGTTACTTAATTCAACGGTAATACAAGAGGCTTATTTAGGTAAAAAGAAGTAGAGATTTACTAAAAGAGCCGTTTGTCTTTATTGACAGGCGGTTTTTTTTGAACAATTTTTATGATAGATAAAAAGTACTACTTTTAGTAGTACTAAATTGTAAGGATAAAAAATGGAAAACAATACAGTTGTAATGAATCGTGCGATAGATTTAGCAGAAAAGTGGCAATTACGAGCGGCTGATAAGATAACAAACTTTGAGAAAAATTTTCATGCAAAGATGAAAAAAATGTTTGCACGACCTATGGATAAAGTTCTTCTTATTGATTTGATGGATCAAAGTTTTAGAACTAAAAATTGTGCAAGAGTAGCAGATCAAGTAGAGTATATCTTTTCTAAGTATGGAATGGCTACATTTTTCACAACACCAGAAAAGTTTTTAATATTTTTATTTAGAAATATTGGTATTTATCTTCCTGATATTTCAGTTCCACTTTTTATAAAGAGTGTAAGAGATGATACAGATACAGTAGTTTTAAAAGGTGAAGATGATTTATTAAATGCTCACTTACAAAAAAGAAAATCAGAAGGCACTAGAGTAAATATAAACATGATTGGTGAGGTTGTTCTTGGTGAGGAAGAAGCACAAGAAAGAATAGAGAAGTATATGAATATACTTACAAATCCAAATATAGATTATATGTCTATTAAAATATCTACGCTATTTTCACAGATAAATCCAGTCTCATATGAAAATACAGTAGATGAGTTTGTCTCAAGACTTTCAAAGATTTTTGCTCAAGCTAAAAAATACTCTTTTACAAATGAAAAAGGTGAAAAAGAAAATAAGTTTATAAATCTTGATATGGAAGAGTATCGAGATCTTTCTTTAACGGTAGAAACATTTAAAAGAGTTTTAGATAAACCAGAATTTAAAGATTTTAAAGCTGGTATTGTTCTTCAAGCTTATCTTCCTGATTCTCATTTGTGGCAGGTTAAACTTACTGATTGGGCTAAAAAAAGAGTCGAGCAAGGTGGAGCACCAATTAAAATTCGTTTGGTTAAGGGTGCAAATATGGAGATGGAAGAGACAGAAGCTGGTTTAAAGCACTGGGTAACTTGTCCATATACTAAAAAAATAGATACCGATAGTAATTATAAAATCATGCTTGAGTATGCTCTTAAAGCAGAAAATGCACCATATGTAAACCTTGGTGTTGCTTCACATAACCTTTTTGAACTTGCTTATGGATATGAGACTGCAAAAGAAAATGGAGTTATGGAGTACTTTTCAATGGAGATGCTTGAGGGTATGAGTGAATCTGCTAGAGTCGCAATTAAAGAACTTAGTGGCGAAGTTATTCTTTATGGACCTGCAGCAAAAAAAGAACAGTTTACAAATGCAATTGCTTATCTTGTAAGAAGATTTGATGAAAATACAGGTAAAGAGAATTTTATTAGGTATTCATTTGGACTTGAAGCTGGTAGTTCTGATTGGGATATGTTAAAGCAGAAATTTATAGACTCTTTTGAAAATAAAAAGAATCTTTTTATAGGTGCAAAAAGAACTCAAGATAGACTTAATGAAAATTGGGATGATTATAAGGGTGGAAGTTTTTATACTAAAGAGTATCGTGGTGAACCTGATACTGATTTTATATTACCTCCAAATAAGCAGTGGGCAAAAGATATTCGTACTAAATGGATGAAGAAAAAAGGTGAAAAAGTAGAAATTGTTCCTGTAGTAGTAGCTGGAGTTGAGCTAAGAGATGATAGAAAAGTAAAAGAAGTTTTAGATAAATCTCAATTAAAAGATGGAGTTATTTGTGGTAAGTATGCTGTCCCAACTGCCGAAGATTTACAAAAAGCTGTTGATGTTGCTGCTGCTGATCCAGATGGTTGGAGAAGTGCTACTCATGAGTATAGATTTGAAATGCTTGCTAAGGTTGCTAATGAAGTTAGAAAAAAAAGATTAGATTTAATCGGTGTTGCTTCTGCTGAAGTTGGTAAGATTATTACTGAAACTGATGTAGAAGTAAGTGAAGCTATCGACTTTTTAGAATTTTATGGACATAGTGCAGATTATTTTAATAATTTTAAAAATTTAAAATTTAAAGGTAAGGGTGTTGGCGTTATTACTCCTCCTTGGAATTTCCCTGTTGCTATTCCTGTTGGTGGTATTACTGCTGCTCTTGCTGCAGGAAATACAGTTATTGTTAAGCCAGCTTCAGTTGCAGCATTAAGTGCATATGAGCTTTGTAAGTGTTATTGGGATGCTGGAATTAGTAAAAATGTACTTCAATTTGTTGCAGCTCCAGGAAGTTTAGCTGGAAAAAATTTAGTAGAAAATCCAAAAGTTGACTTTGTTATTTTGACTGGTGGGGAAGATACAGCATATGCAATGCTTAAAGCAAGACCTGATTTATATTTGACAGCAGAAACTGGAGGAAAAGATGCAACTATTGTTACTGCTATGGCTGATCGTGAACAGGCTATTAAAAATGTAGTAGCAAGTGCATTTAACAATAGTGGGCAAAAGTGTTCAGCAACTTCACTTTTAGTTCTTGAAGAAGAAGTTTATAATGATGAAGGTTTTAAATCAGCACTGAAAGATGCAGCTGCTAGTGTTGAAGTAGGTTCAGTTTGGAACTATGTAAACAGAATTGGAACTTTAGCAAACAAAATTGATGGAAATCTCAAAAAAGCTATAGATACATTGGAAGCAGGAGAAGAGTGGTTACTTAAGCCAAGTTATGCTGAAGAGAATGAGTATATGATGAAACCTGCAATTAAGTGGGGAGTAAAAGATGGTAATTTTTGTCATATGAATGAGCTTTTTGGACCAGTGCTTTCTGTAATGTGTGCAAAAGATTTAAAGCATGCAGTTGAGCTTGTAAATAAAACTGGATATGGATTGACATCAGGAATAGAATCACTAGATGCAAGAGAGACAGATTATTGGAGAGAAAATTTAAGAGCTGGGAATTTGTATATAAATCGTGGTACAACAGGAGCAATAGTTCTACGTCAACCGTTTGGTGGCATGGGTAAATCTGCTATTGGGGCAGGTAGAAAAGCTGGTGCTTATAGTTATGTTT
>CAZBPU010000074.1:0-9168 GCA_964493845.1 uncultured Sulfurospirillum sp. | reverse complement strand
TAAGTACTAATTTCTTCGTTTATACTCTTCATAGCCAAACTCTCTTACCAACTCAATATCTCCATTTTCACGGAGAATTGCAAGGTTAGGGAGTTTGATACCATTAAAAGTAGTATTTTTTACTATAGTATAGTGAATTTGATCTTCAAATATGATTTTATCTCCTACATCCAAAGGTTTATCAAAAGAGTAATCTCCCATAATATCCCCAGCTAAGCAAGTATTGCCAGCTAATCTATAAGTGTACTTTTTCTCATTTGGTTTTCCAGCATTTTGTACATCTGCGCGATATGGCATTGCAAGTGTGTCAGGCATATGAGCCTCGGCAGAGCTATCTAGTATAGCTATTTTCATACCGTTATCTACTATATCTAAAACACTTACATGCAAAGAGCCAGTTTCCCAACCTACTGCTTCACCTGGTTCTATGTAGACTTCCACATCATACTTTTTTTTAAACTCTTTTATAAGTCTAATTAGTTTTTCAACACCATAACCTTTTTTAGTTATATGGTGTCCACCTCCAAAGTTTACCCATTTACATGTAGAGATAATATCTCCCCATTTAGACTCAAAACTTTTTAAAACTTCTTCTAAAGCATCAACATCTTGTTCACAAAGAGCATGAAAATGTAAACCTTCTACTCTATCTAAATTATTTTTTTGAAAATTTTTATATGTAATACCAAGACGACTATACAAACCACAAGGATTATATAAATCAACTGGACTTTTTGAGATTTCAGGATTAACTCTTAAACCAATAGAGCTTTTTACCTTATTTCTATATCTTCCAAGTTCAGCAAATGAATTAAAAATTATGTGATTAGAAAGTTCACTTATATCAGCTATCTCTTTATCTTTAAAAGCAGGAGCATAAGTATGAATCTCTCCTTTAAAATACTCCTTAGCAAACTTTGCTTCATGAAGTCCACTACATGTACAACCACTAAGATACTCGCTTACCAAATCTGCTAAACCACTAAAAGCAAAACCTTTTAGTGCTAAAAGAACTTTTGCCCCACTCTCATCAGAAACTCTTTTTAATATTTGCAAATTTTTTCGTAACAATTTCTCTTCACAAAGATAGTATGGTGTATCCATCTAACCAGCTTTCCTAAGTATCCAATCGAGACTTTTTGTACTTAAAATCCTCTTTAAAAACCAAAAAAGTTTTGTTGGAAAAGTCACTCTATATCTAGCTTTTGGTCTTTTTGCTATCAACGATTGTATTAAAGCATCATAAACTGCCCTACTCTCTAAAGTAAAAGGTACATCATCTGTCCCTTCTAGCCTACTTAACGTCTTCTCATATACTTCTACATGTACACTATTTTTTATATCGATATTTTTTTTAAATTTTTTCAGTGCATTTTTTCTAAAGTCACTTTTAATAGGACCAGGCTCGATAAGAATAATATCTATGCCACTTCCAGATAACTCCAAACGCATAGTATCACAAAGCCCTTCTATTGCATACTTACTTGCATTATAAGCTCCACGATAAGCCATAGATATAATTCCCAAAACTGAAGAGATATAAACAACTCTTCCTCGTCTATTTTTTCTCATCATAGGTAAAATTAGATTTGTAAGCTCTTGTGTTCCAAAAACATTGGTTTCAAACTGCTCTTTTAAAACATCTCTTGTTAAGTCTTCAACTGCTCCGGGTTGTCCAAAAGCACCATTGTTTACTAGAACGTCTACTACTTCATCTGTTTCATTTTTGACCCAATCAACTGCTTTTTGTATGCTAGAAGAATCATCTAAATCAAGAATAAAAGCATTTAAACCCTCTTCTTGCAATCTTTTTACATCTTTTTCATATCTACAAGTCGCATATACAGTAAAACCATTTTTAGCTAACTCTTTGGCACAAAAGTATCCAATACCTGTCGAACACCCCGTAATTAGTATATTCATACAATAAAACCTTAATAACTATAATTATTGATTATAACATAAAACCTATCTCATATTAAATATTTACTTTTTTTATATGTCTTTTTTAAAAAGACTATATGATATTATTATAAAACTTTTATGAAACTAATAAAAAGGTGGTATGTTGTGAGTTTTAAAAATAGACTAGCTATTGCAATCTCAGTAGTAGTACTTGTTGGGCTAAGCACTTTTGGAAGCTTCAGTTACTTCAATACAAAAGACAGTAGTATAGCCCAAGTTCAATCATCACTCAATTATAAAGCATCAGCTTTAAGCGATTATACAGACTTATGGCTATATGGTAAAAAATCTATAGTTTTTGATACTGCAAAAAAACTAAAACGTGCAAAAGATTATTTTGAAGATGAAGTAGTATACAAACTAAAAAATTATGCAAAAGATATGGGTGCTATGAGTGCTTATATAGGTTTTATAGATGGGAAAATGATCTCAGCAAGTGGAAAAGAGTACTCTTTAGATACTTATGACCCAAGAAAAAGACCATGGTATGAACTAGCTGAAAAAAACAAAAAAACAAGTGTGACCAATGCCTATAAAGATAGTAGAACTGGAAAAATCATCTTCAGTATATCAACTCCATTATATGATAGTTACTCAAAATTCATAGGTGTATTTTCCATAGATTTAGGATTAGAAAAATTAACCAAAATGATACTAAAATCAAAATTTGATGGTGGATATGCTGTACTTTATGATAAACAAGGAACTATAATAGCTCACCCAAATAAAAAAGTTCTAGGTAAAAAATCATCAATTGCTAAAAAATTTGAAAATTTAAATCATGGAACCATAAATTATGTATATAAAGGTGAAGACAAAATACTCTCTTTTTATAGAAGCAAAGAGTCAGGCTGGATAACTGCAGTAACTTTTTATAAAAAAAATGCATACTCTTTTTTAAATAAACAAGCAATTGCGCTTACTATATTAGGATTTATAATTTTAGTTGTTTCCTTAATAGTCATCTTATTTGGTGTTAAAATCTTAATGGTACCACTAGATACATTGAACAGACATGTTAAGTACTTAGCAGGAAGTGAAGGAGATTTACGTCAAAGATTAGAAGTTAAATCAAAAGATGAATTTGGTGAAGTATCTCAAAGTATAAACTATTTCATTGACAAACTACACGAAATAGTAAAAACATCTAAAGACATAAGCTCAGAAAATTCTGCAATATCAGAGGAGTTATCTCAAACCGCCTTAGAAGTTGGAAAAAATGTGAAGAAAGAGTCTTCAATAGTATCAGTTACTAGAGAAAATGGTGTTGAGTTAAGTACCTATCTTGATAGTGCTGTTATAAAAGCACAATCTTCTCAAGAGAAGCTAGGAAAAACTTTCAGTAGTATAAACAATATAAAAACAAAAGTTGAAGAACTTGAGCATACTATGCAAGAGAGTTCTCAAAAAGAACAAAACTTAGTAGAGAAACTTAACCAAGTTAGTGAAAATACAAGTGAAGTTAAAGAAGTTTTAACTATCATCAAAGATATAGCAGACCAAACAAATCTTCTTGCACTCAATGCTGCTATAGAAGCTGCACGTGCTGGTGAACATGGACGTGGTTTTGCTGTTGTTGCTGATGAAGTACGAAAACTTGCTGAGAGAACACAAAAATCACTTGTGGAGATTGATGCAACTATAAATATAGTAGTACAATCAATCATGGAAGCAAATAGTGAAATATCTGAAAATGCAAAAAATATCCACTCATTAGCTGATGTCTCAAATCACCTTCAAGAGGAGATGATAGAAATTTCTAGCGTAATTCATAAAACAATACAAGATGCTAATCAAACTGTCAATGATTTTGCAGATACTTCTACAAAAGTACAATCTATAGTATCAAAAATAGATGAAGTTAACAGTATTTCTATAAGCAATGTAGAGAGTGTTCAAAATGTATCTACTGCCTCAGGTCATTTACACGTGATGACTGAAAAACTAAATAATGAACTAGGTAAATTTAAATCATAATTTAAATAGTGGGAAAAAGAAATTATTTTCCCACTATTTAACGTAGTAACTACTTTACTTCATAACTCTCATCAGGACTCATCTCAATAATCTTCCATGGAAGACCTTGCTTATTTAGTTCATCCATAAATGGTTTGGCATCAAAGTTTTCCATATTATAAACTCCTTTGCCACTCCATTTACCCTCTAACAACATCTTTGCGCCTATCATTGCTGGAACTCCTGTAGTATAACTAACTGCTTGTGCCCCAGTTTCACGGTAACACTCTTGATGATCACAAGTGTTATAGATATATACTTTTTTAGGTTTACCATCTTTAAATCCAGTGATAACACAACCAATATTTGTCTGTCCTACTGTTCTTTCACCTAAACTAGCAGGATCTGGTAAAAGTTTTGCTAATAACTCCATAGGAACTACTTTAACGCCATTAACCTCTACCTCATCAATTCTTAGCATACCTACATTTTCCAAACACTTCATATGAGTGAGATAACTCTCACCAAAAGTCATAAAAAATCTAATTCTTTTTAAACCTTTAATATTTTTAACCAAACTCTCCATCTCTTCATGATAAAGAAGATAGCTATCTTTTACCCCAATCTCAGGATAATTCCACTTCATCATATACTCCATTGGCTTCGTCTCATACCATAAACCCTCTTGCCAATAGCGACCATTTGAGCTTACTTCTCTTAAATTTATTTCAGGATTAAAGTTTGTGGCAAATGGATATCCATGGTCACCAGCATTACAATCAAGTATATCTATATAGTTTATCTCATCAAAAAGATATTGATCTGCATAAGCACAAAAGACATTTGTAACACCAGGGTCAAACCCACTTCCAAGAAGTGCCATAATCCCAGCTTTTTCAAAATCTTTCTGTTTTGCCCACTGCTCTTTATACTCAAACTTTGCAGTATCAGGATGTTCATAATTTGCAGTATCAAGATAATCAACTCCTGTTTGAACACAAGCATCCATAATCGTCAAATCTTGATAAGGAAGAGCAATATTCATAACTAAATCAGGCTTAACCTCATTTATTAGAGCCACAAGTTCAGGAACATTGTCTGCATCAATTTGTGCTGTTTGTATCTCTACATGTAAAGTCTCTTTAATCTCACTTGCAATTAAGTCACATTTAGATTTTGTACGACTAGCCAAAACAATATCTGTAAAAACTTCACTATTCATAGCACACTTTTTAGTCGCAACTCTACTAACTCCACCAGCTCCTATAATCAACACTTTACTCATACTACTGCCTTTAATAAAATCTTAGCCAATCCTAATGCACGTGAACGATGGCTTAACTCTTTTTTTACACTCTCATCAAGTTCTCCTAATGTTCTCTCAAATCCACAAGGAATAAACATGGGGTCATATCCAAACCCTTTATCTCCCCTCTTTTCATCAATCACATCACCATACATCCAACCATGTACACAAAACTCGCCTTTACCACATACAATTGCAATTGCTGCAGTATAATAAGCTGATGTTTTTTTTATATTTTTATCTTTTAGAGTTTGTATTAGTTTATCTAAATTTTGGGTAGATGTTGCATTCTCTCCAGCATATCTTGCGCTATATATTCCTGGAACATGTCCCAAAACATTAACACTTATACCGCTATCATCACTCATAACTATTGCACTTTCATCATCAAGTGCTTCATACACTGCTCGTGCTTTTATAAGAGCATTTTCTTTAAAACTATTTCCATTTTCAATTATCTCAAATGGACTTAAAACTTCACTAAAAGCATATACTTCAAAATCATCCATCCATGCTTTCAACTCTTTTAATTTACCTTTGTTTGAACTTGCTAAAACAATTTTCATGTAACTAACCTTATCTATATAAAAAGTTATTTTACCATTTTTTGACGATTTTATGAAAGATTAATTTCTTTTTCAATACAATTAATCTGTGACATATAAAGCCAAACTTCAAACTACTATCTATAGGAGTCTACTATGTTTAAAACCATCAGATCTAAAATAATTTTAAATCTTATTTTTACACTCATTTCTTTTATAGGAGTTATTGTACTTGCATACTCTATATCAACATCATCTATAAAAAATATTATGGAAAAAGATATTTCTAGTATAGCAAATGCTATCTATCATAGTGCTTCATATATAGCAAAAAAAGATAAAAATGCTTGGAAAACGAAAGAGTTTAAAGAGTCAATATATAAAACAAAAGTAGGTAAAACTGGTTATGTATATGCTATAAATGCCAAAGGTGTTATGGTAATTCATCATAAAAAAGAAGGAAAAAGTTATGCTGGAAAAAGTTATGTAGATACCATAAGATCAAATAAAAATGGAGGAATATTAGAGTACACTTCTGCAACAACAGGTCAAAATAAAATAGTAGCTTACAGATATATACCTCAATGGGGTATATGGTTGATTCCTGGAGTCAATAAAGCAGACTATTTTGATGATATGAAAAGTAGTTTTCTTATATGGTTTACTTCTATTGGCCTATTTTTCATTATTATACAAATACTTTTAAACTACATTGTATCTATTAAGGCTATAATAAAACCAATTGATAAATTAAAAAAAGAGATTGCTACGATAGAGCAAGATATCACAAAAAGAGTTACTATAGCAGGAGAAGATGAAATATCTATTATAGCTCATAGTGTAAATAGTTTAGCAACATCGACCCAACAAACACTAGATGAGATAAAAAAAGCTCAATCTATGTTAGCTCAAAAAAATGAACTAGAACATCTGGTTAAAAGAAATGAGCTGTTTATAAATCTATCGAATAATATGACACAAAAAAGTGTTGATAACATAGGTGAAGTACAAAACAATCTAAGCGAAACTGTAAAAGATTTAGAAAAAATAAATAACCTCAATGAAAAAACTGCAAATATGGCAGTAAATGTAGAAAAAAGCACTAATCAAATAAACATATCCTTAGAAGAAAATATGAGTATGATACATGACTCCAAAATCTTTTCTGAACAACTCAATACAACTGTTGAAGATATACATGGAGTAATATCACTTATAAAAGATATATCGGACCAAACAAATCTACTAGCACTAAATGCTGCTATAGAAGCAGCACGTGCAGGTGAACATGGACGTGGTTTTGCTGTTGTTGCTGATGAAGTACGAAAACTTGCTGAAAAAACACAAAAAGCAACAACCGAAGTAGAATCAAATATAGCAATGTTAAAACAACATACTGGCGATATTCTTGGAAAATTCAACAAAACTGAGCAATTATCATTAAAAACTCAAGAATCAGTAAATCAATTTAAGACCAATATACTTGATCTTCTCAATACTGCAAAAATAATAAAAGAACAAAATACAAAAACATCCTACAAAATTTTTACAACTTTAGCAGTATTAGACCATATTTCATATAAGATTAAAGGTTATTCAACAATTTTTCAGAATACAAAAATGATAGATATTGTCAATCACCATGAGTGTAGGCTTGGTAAATGGTATGAAAGTGGAGATGGTAAAAAATACTTAAGCAAAGCACCTTCATACTCTAAACTAGAAATACCTCATGCAAAAGTGCATAATTTAATCAATGAAATTGTTTCATGTGTCTTAGAGAACAAAGACTGCACAAAACAATCCGATAAAATCATAAATGCTTTTAAAGAAGTAGAAAATACAAGTGAAGAAATTATTAATATATTAAATAAAATAACAGAAGAAGGATATATAAATGAATAAAAATAGAATATATTTATATTTATATTTTTTTAATGTTGCTTCTATTATAATATAAACTTATTTATCTAGTAATTCTATTTGTGTGAGATAAAATTACTTTACAATCAAACAATTTATCAATTCAAAGGAATATCTATGAATCAAAAAGATGGTCACTGGCACCCCATAGTGTCTGGTATTATTTTAGGAATAGTTCTGTTTATCAGTTTTATGATAGCTGGTCAAGGCATGGGAGCTAGTGGTGCATTTGCTAGAATTACAGCTCAACTCTCTTATCTATATGACTCAGAATTTGCACAAAATTTATATGCAGCAAAATATTTGTTTAATGGTAATGCATTAGCAAACTGGACAGTAGTAGAAGTATTTGGTATCTTTCTTGGAGGATACTTAAGTGCTATGTTTGCAGGCAGAATCAAACAAGGCATAGACAAAGGAGACGACTATCCAGCATTTAAAAGACTATTGATGGCTTTTATTGGTGGATTTATTATGGCAAGTGCAACAAGACTTGCAAGAGGTTGTACAAGTGGTCAAGCACTAGATGGAGCAGCTGCTTTTAGTGCTGGTGCTTGGATATTTATGCTAGCTACTTTTGGTACTGGATTTTTAATTGCGCCACTGTTTAAAAAACAGTGGAAAAATATAGGTTAGGGGTAAAATATGTTTCCACTTTTTACAACAGGAACCATTGATGCAAACTCTAATTTATTATATGCATTAGCTATTGGAGCTCTATTTGGTATAGTTTTAGAGAGAACAGGATTAGGTAGCGCTAAACATATAGCACCCATCTTCTACTTTAAAAACCTAAAAGTTTCACAAACTATAGTTTCAGCAATACTAACTTGTTCCACTCTTATAGTTATCGCAAGTTACAATGGTTGGTTAGACTATAATCAAATATTTATACCAGATACATATGTATGGCCTTACTTAGTTGGTGGCATTATGTTTGGTGGATCTATGGTTATGTCAGGCTGGTGTCCTGGCACTGCCGTAGTTGGTTTTGCCTCAGGAAAAATAGATGCTGCTGTTTTCATATTGGGACTTCTTTGTGGTATGTATTTTTACTTTGATATATATCAGTACATTGAAGGATTTGCTAACAGTGGTTACTTAGGTAGATACACTATAGATATGCTATTTGGTGGCAATATGTATACTTCATCATTTTTAGTTACAGTTATAACTGGTGTAGGTTTAGCAATATTTATGAATATAATGAAAAGTATAAGAGATAAAAAGGAAAATTTAAAATGAGGAAAATTTCAATAATAGTAGGATTAGCACTTCTAGCAGCCGCAAGTTTGCTCTCTTTTGTATCGGCAAATAACGGTTCAAAAATACTTGCACAAAAAGAAGCATTAGTAATGCAATATGTAGATGCATCTGAAGAAGCACTTGACGATGAAGAGATATCTAAAGCTATCAAATACGCAAAACTAGCTATCCAAGCAGATCCAAAGAGTAAAGAAGGCTATGATAGCT
>CAZBPU010000073.1:0-9214 GCA_964493845.1 uncultured Sulfurospirillum sp. | reverse complement strand
CAAATTCAAGAGAGTGTAGACATAAAGCAGTTGTATCTTATTTTGAAGAGAGTTTAGGGGAGTGTGAAACTCTTTGTGATAACTGTCAAAAAGAGGATGTAGAAGAGATAGATATTACTAAAGAGTCAAGAATGCTACTTTCTACTATTTATCGGACAGGACAGAACTTTGGTAAAGCACATATTATTGATATTTTAAGAGGAAGTAAAAATACAAAAGTGCTTGACAATAGACATGACAGTTTGAGTGTTTATGGGATAGGTACAGATATATCTAAGGTAAGTTGGGATTTGATAGTTGATAAACTTTTTGAAGTAAAAGCACTTAAAAGAGGTGAGTTTAGACAGCTTGTATTAACCTCTTTTGGCGCAGATATACTAAAAGGAAAAGAAAAAGTAAGTGCTGATGTAGAGATTTTTAAAAAGGTAGACAAAAAAGTATCACTTGCTAAAAAAGAGAGAGATTTTGAGCATAAAGATGAACATTTTGAAGAATTAAGAGAGCTTAGGAAGAGTATAGCTGATGAAGCTGGAGTTCCACCATACATAGTGTTTTCAGATAAAACTTTAAAAGAGATGGCGAGTATTTTACCTAAAGATAATGAAAGCTTTTTAGATATCAATGGTGTTGGGCAAGTAAAATTAGAACGATATGGTAAGCAGTTTTTAGATAAAATAAGAGATATGTTATGAAAAAAGCAGTTGCTTTAAGATACAATCAGAAAAAAGAGAATGCTCCAAAAGTTATAGGAAAAGGTCAGGGGCTTATGGCTGAGAGAATTATAAAAATAGCCGAAGAGAATGAACTACCTATAAAAAAAGATGAAGATTTAGTAGAGCTTCTAACAAAGATAGATATGGATAAAGAGATACCAAATAATCTGTATAAAGCAGTTGCAGAAGTTTTTAGTTTTATATATAATGTTACGAATAAAAAAGAAGGATAAAAATGGAAAGTTTACCAAATTGCCCAAAATGTGGTAGTGAATATACTTATGAAGATGGGGTGTTATTGGTATGCCCTGAGTGTGCTCATGAGTGGTCTGCTAAAGAAGAAGTTGAAGAAGAATTTACCGTAAAAGATGCCAATGGCAATACTTTAAAAACAGGTGATGACGTAACTGTCATCAAAGATTTGAAAGTAAAAGGAAGTTCTAGCGGTATTAAAGTTGGAACAAAAATAAAAGGTATAAGAGTTGTCGAGGGTAGTGATGGACACAATATTGATTGTAAAGTTTCTGGAGTTGGTGCAATAAAACTTAAGCAGGAGTTTGTTAAAAAGTCTTAGTGGTTAAGAGAATTTATTATTTTATAAATTCTCTTAATAATTTTAGTTACTATTGGATATTTCATATCCAAATATAATCTCTTTTTTGCCATTTGGTTGTAGTTCTAAATTCCAAATAGTTTTACCCTCTGCACTTTGTGAATCAAATTTTGGTAAAGCCAATGTTTTTACTTTTATATTTGCATCTTTTGAGACTGGTACTCTAGTTATAAACTCTACGTCTGTTGAATATGGTTTTTTATTTGTTATTGTATATTTCCAATTTTGAGTTGATACTTTTTTATCCCTAAAAAATGTTTTTTCATTTAGTGTTTTAATAAGCTTTTTTGTAATTTGTATATACTCATTTTCTCCAAAATATAGTTGTGTAGATTGTCCTTTTTTGATTTTTTCCATATATCTTGTAGAGATTGGATTTTGATTTAAAAAGTAGTTCGCTTGAGCGCCACTATAGTTCTTTTTTGTTTTTATTGTTGCTTGTAGATATGCCTTATTTGAGCCATAAGCATCTATGATATTTTTGAATGAAGCATCAAGTATAGTTTTATCTACATGTATAAGATTTTTTTCATCTTTTTTAAGAGATATACTCTTAATCTTATAAAATGATTTTGTAGCTAATTCTTGGTGTTTCATCATGATTTTTCTAGGAGAAGATTTTTGTATACTATCCATAGCTAACATATTTTTTGCATATAAAACTTTTTTTTCTTCTAAATATCTTGGATAGAAAGGTTGAGGTACAACATCTTGGTTATATCTATACGAATATATATTTAAATCTATATCATCATAGTTTTCAACACCTCTATAAATGAGAGTTGCTTTTTTCTCTATAGTAACTGATTTGTTATTGATATTTGCACTTATGTTATAAAAAGGAGTGTATTTAATCCTATCTATAGGATATATAATTTTTATTTTTCCTGTATCTCTTTCACATGTATAAGCTATAGTTAGTTCACTATTTTTTATTTTAGATTTTTTATCTAGTTCAATTAATTGCTGTTTTAGGTTTTCTATTTCTGACATGTTTTGAGTTAGTTTATCTACTAAAAGATTTGACAGATTTTCTATTTGTTCGCTTTGTTGAATATCTTTTAATGAGATTGTTTTTAGTAGATTTTCTTTGGCTTTTAAAGCTTTTATTTTATTGGTAAGTTCTACTATCCTTTGAATATCTTCTTTATTTTTAGGTTTTATTATAGTGCTATTATCAACTGCACATCTTTCTTCAAGTGAGTATCTAATCTTGTCTATAGTTATATTTTGAGGTATCTTTATTGTTACTTCTCCACTTTGATTAAGATAATAAGATTTACTTAAAAATGCTTTGTTTGAGTATATATCTAGCTCTACATTTATAGGCACTGTTGCTGCGACTAGTGAAACTACTGTAGTAAGTAAAAGTATTAAATTTTTCATAAAACTCTCCTCTACTATAATTCTAGCATATAAGAGTAAACGGTTTATTAGCTAAGTTGAGATATAATTTAAAAAAAATACAGGATGGCAACGAATGGCACAAAAACATACAAAATATATATTTGTAACAGGTGGAGTATTAAGCTCACTTGGTAAAGGTATTGCAGCGGCTAGTATAGCAACACTTTTAAAAGAATCGGGCTTAAAAGTAAGTATGCTTAAAGCAGATCCATATATAAATGTAGACCCAGGGACTATGAGTCCATTGGAACATGGTGAAGTATTTGTAACAAATGATGGAGCAGAAACAGATCTTGATTTAGGACACTATGAGCGGTTTTTAAATGAAGACTTATCACAAGACAATAACTTTACAACAGGGAAAGTTTACTCTTCAGTTATAGAAAAAGAGCGTCGAGGTGATTATCTAGGAAAAACTATACAAGTTATACCTCATATCGTAAATGAAATTTCAGACCGTATTAAAAAAGCTGGTGAGGGTAAAGATATACTTATCGTTGAGATAGGTGGAACTGTTGGTGATATCGAAGGACTTCCATTTTTAGAAGCAATACGTTCACTTAGAAGTGAAGTAGGTAAAAAAAGAGCTATGTATATTCATCTTACTCTTATTCCATACATAAAAGTAGCAGGTGAACTTAAGACTAAACCAACACAACACTCAGTACAAGAGCTTAGAAGGATTGGTATAAGTCCAGATATTATTGTTTGTCGTAGTGAAATGCCTCTTCCAAAAGAGCTTAAAAACAAACTTGCAAATGCTTGTGGTGTTGAGCGTAATTGTGTTATTGAAGCTACTGATGCTAAGACTATCTACAAAGTACCTCTAGCTTTTCAAAGAGAAAATATTTTAGCTCCTATTTCTGAGTTTTTAGACCTTGGAGAACTTAATCCAAATATGGAAAAATGGGATACTTTAGTAAAAAGAGTAATCGCTCCTACAAATGAGCTTACTGTTGGTTTTGTAGGTAAATATCTTGACCTTAAAGAAGCGTATAAATCTTTGACAGAGTCATTTATCCATTGTGGAGCTCATTTAAATGCAAAAGTAAATATAAATTGGATAGACTCTGAAAAAGTTGAAGAGAAAGGGGCTGAGTTATATTTGAGTGATGTAGATTGTATTTTGGTTGCAGGTGGTTTTGGTCATCGTGGTGTAGAGGGGAAGATAAAATCTATCCAATATGCAAGAGAAAATAAAATTCCATTTTTAGGAATTTGTTTAGGAATGCAACTAGCTATGATAGAGTATGCAAGAAATATTTTAAAAATAGAAGATGCAACTTCAATTGAGTTTGATGAAAAGACAAAAAATCCAATTATATATCTTATAGATAATTTTTTAGATTCTGCTGGTAATAAGCAAGTAAGAACATTTAAAAGTCCACTTGGTGGAACTATGAGACTCGGTGGTTATGAGTGTGATACAAAAGCAGGCTCACTTTTAAGAGAAGTATATGAAGGTAAAAAGAGCATAATTGAGCGTCATCGTCATAGATATGAAGCAAATCCAGAATACAGAAAAGAGTTTGAAAAAGCAGGTATGATTGTTAGTGGAGAGTCAAATGGTCTTATCGAAGTAGTAGAAGTTAAAGACCATCCTTTCTTTTTGGGAGTTCAATTTCACCCTGAGTTTACATCTCGTTTGACAAACCCAAATAGAGCTCTTCTTGCATTTTGTGAGGCAGCATTGAAATCCCAAAAAAATGGGTGAGTTATTAAGTAAAGAAGATGTAAGGAAAATTTTATCGGAACGATTTAAAAATGATACATGTAATTGCTTAGGTGAGATTCCTAAGCCTAACTCTTTTAAAGATATTGATAAAGCATCTTCGCGGATAATAGAAGCTATAGAAAAGAGACAGAAGATTGCTATTGTTGGTGATTATGATGTTGATGGAGTAGTGTCTTCGGTGATACTTAGTGAATTTTTTGATGATTTAGATGTAGAGTATTCACTTGTAATTCCAAATCGTTTTAGTGATGGATATGGGCTTAACCCTGAGATTGTAAAAAGATTGGATGCAGATGTTATTATAACAGTAGACAATGGAATATCAGCAGTTGAAGCAGCTGTATATTGTAAGCAGAACAATATAGACCTTATTATAACAGACCATCATACAGTTCCATCTACAGTTCCTAATGCTTATGCAATACTCAATCCAAAACAAGAAGATTGTGACTTTCCAAATTGTGAGATATGTGGAGCACAGGTAGCTTGGTATCTTGTTGCAAATCTTAAAGAAAAAATGGGTTTAGAGTATAATCTTGGTAAGTTTTTAGATCTTCTTTGTATCGCTATTATAGCTGATATGATGGAGCTTAGAGATATGAATAGAGTTATGGTTAAAAAAGGAATTATGGCTTTAAACTGCTCAAAAAGAGTAGCTTTTGAAGCAATAAAAGAGTATTTTTCAAAAAACTCTTTAGAGGGAGATGATATCTCATTTTTGATTGCACCTCTTATAAATAGTTCTGGCCGTATGGAAGATGCTATCTACTCTTATGAGTTTTTAAAATCAAAAACTTTAGAAGATGCTATGGAAAAGTTAGATTTTATAGTTCATCTAAATAATAGTAGAAAAGATGAAGAGAAAAATCTTTTTGAAGCTTCGTTAGAACAGACAAGTGAAGATGAAAATATAGTCATTGTTTGGGGAGAAAACTGGCATGAAGGAGTTGTTGGGATAGTTGCTTCTAGACTCTCAAAAAGATTTAAAAAACCTGCCATTGTTTTTTCGATAAAAGATGGTAACGCTAAAGGAAGTGCAAGAGGTATAGGAGATGTAGATATACTTTCGCTTATAGAGATGCAAAGTGAGATTCTTTTAGGCTTTGGAGGTCATAAAGGAGCTGCTGGAGTATCTATAAAAGAAGAGAATTTAAAAGAGTTCAAGTCACGTATGATTGAAGCAAGCAAAGATATAACTACCAAAGATTTAGAAGCTGGTGGAGATGTTTTGGGTGAACTTGATATAAATAGTGTTGATTTTGAGTTACTTGAAATACTAGAAGAGTTTCAACCATATGGACAGAAAAATCCAAAACCTAGCTTCATGTTAAGAGATGCCTATGTTAAAGTAGATAGAGTTATAGGAAGAGATAGAAGACATTTAAAACTTATACTTGTAAAAGAAAATCACTCTATAGAATCGCTATTTTTTAATTATGATGTTGATGTCAGAAGAGGTGATACTATAGATATACTTTTTAGTGTATCACGTAATGAATATAGAGGTTTAGTTACGCCTCAGCTACTTATAAAACAGGTTTTAAAAGTTTAGGATAAAGATGGAGGCTAAAAGCCTTTACCATCTTTAACAGGTACGAAGAGGCACTCATCTAGTTCTTCTTTTTTTATATTAGTGCCTGTTTTTATAAACCTTGTTATTACTTGTTTTCCATTTTTTTCTATTGGAGCAACTAAAATACCTCCATCACTTAATTGTTCAAATAGTTTTTGGGGTACTTTTGGTGTTGAAGCTGAGAAAAGAATTCTATCATAAGGAGCAAATTCTCTCCATCCATTTTGTCCATCATCAAATCTAGTATGTATATTATGAATTCCCAAGTTTTTAAAACGTTCACGAGCTTCTATGAGAAGTCTTTCTACTCTTTCGATAGTAAATATTCGTCTTATGAGTCTACTTAAAACAAGAGCTTGATAACCACTTCCACAGCCTATCTCTAAAACACTATCAGCACCTTTGGTTGATAAAGCTTCACTCATTTTAGCTACGGTTAAAGGAGAGCTTATCCATTGGTCTGCTGCCATTGGAAGAGCATCTAGTTTATAGGCATGTCTAGAAAAGCCTTTTGGTACAAACTCTTCTCTTTCGCTTGTAACTAATGCTTTGTATATTTCATCACTTATATTGCATATTTTTTTTATCTCATCTGCCATATTCTTACATTTTTGTAATTTGATTTTAGTACCAAAATTGCTCATTATAACCCTATATTTATATATCTTCTCATTTTTTTTATTTCGTTTAGATTAGCTTCATGCTTAATGATAAATGCCGAGTCATCTCTATATACATCTCCAAAAGGAGTGATAATAGCACTACTACTTGCCATCTCTTCATCGCTGCTATTAGCCACTATTACAAAAGCTTGATTTGCAACTCCTAAAGCTTCACAAAGGATTTTAAGATGCTTTTTTCTTAGCTTTCCCCAATAAGATGGGACTAAGACTATATCAGCTCCTTTTATTTGTTGCCAAAGTTCAGTAAATCTTAATTCAAAACATATAAGTGTAGCAATTTTTATTCCATCTATTTTGACTATTTTTATCTCTTCTATTTTGCCAGAAGTAAAATGTTTTTCTTCTTCTCCAAGAGGAAAAAGTTTAGCTTTTGGTCTTGTTTGGATTAGTTTTTTATTGTGAAAAAGTTTGAGATTATTGAAGTATTTACCATCAATCTCTTCTATTAGAGTTAATGCAAAGGTTTTCTTAGCTGAGAGTTCTTTTAGTTCACTTAGTATGTTTTTAGAAAATTCAGCAGATTCTTTGAGATTATCGTATTTATATCCGCTTAAACATAGTTCAGGTGCTAAAACGATGGATTCTTTAGGGGTGAGGTTAAGTAGACGTTTAAGAGTTTTGAAGTTATCTTCAAGACTCTTTTTCTCATAGTCAAACTGAAGTGCAACTAAGGTTTTTTTAGAAGTCATCGAAAGATAAACTACCTTTACTATAGTTTGCTACGTTCCCTTCAAAAAAGTTTGTTTTTTGTTCATTGAATTTTGAAAAATCTTCAACCCATTTGATTGGATGTTCTGCATTGTACATCTTCTCAAACCCAACAGCACTAAGTCTTTCATCGATAAGATAGTGTATGTACTCTTCTATAATGTTATCAGTAAATCCCATGATTTGATTTTGAGTTATATACTGTCCCCACTCTACTTCAAGCTTTCCGGCTTCTTCAAACATTTTACGCACTTTTGCTTTTAGTTCGTCTGTAAAAAGTTCAGGGCGCTCTTTTCTAACAGAGTTAATCATGTTTTGAAAAAGTAGCAAGTGAGTTATCTCATCTCTTTGGATAAAACGTATCATCTGTGCAGAGCCAAGCATACGTCCAGCACGAGCAAGAGCATAGATAGCAGTAAAACCAGAGTAGAAGTAAATCCCTTCTAAAATTTGATTTGCAAACATAGCAAGAAGAAGCTTCTCTTCAGTTACATCACCAGCCAACTCTTCATAAACACTAGATATATAAGCATTTTTACGTCTAAGAACATCATCGTGTTTTTCCATCTCATAAATGAGGTCAGTGTTGTCACAAATAGCTTCAGCCATAACAGCATAAGATTTTGAGTGATTTGCTTCTTCATAAGCTTGGCGAGCCAATAGAGCATTGATTTCTGGTGCTGTTATGTATGGGTTGATATTATCAGCAAGATTGTTAGTTTGAAAACTATCCATACTGATAAGCTGTGACCAGACTAAATCATACATACGTTTTTCTGAATCTGTTAAGTTTTTGTTGTAATCAAGTACATCTTTTGTAGTGTCAACTTCTTTTGGAAACCAAGTATTTGCTTCCATCATATCCCAAAGGTTTAATGCCCAAGAGTATCTAGCTTTTGTAAAGTTTAAAATACCATGAGGATTCCCACCAAAAACTCTTCTATCATTCAAGCTCTCATTTGAACTAGGATTGTATATTTTCTTTCTCTCCATCTCATGTTTCCTATTTTTTTAGTTATTTTATCTAAAATAATATATAATAGATATTATGAAACAAAAATATGATATAGAGATATTTAATAGCCTTAGCGATACACTTAAAAATGAGATAAATAAGCATGCAAAGCTTGTGCATTTTAAAAAAGGAGAATACTTTTTTAATGCGGAGGATTCTATGAAGCATTTTTATATTTTTTTGAGTGGAAAAGTTAAGGTTTATCAGCTTAATTTAGTAAATGCAAAAGAACAAACAATTTTTTTGTTAGGACTTGGTGATATGTATGATACTATCACTCTTTTAGATGGTAAAGTTCATGAAGTTATTAGTGAAGTTTTAGAAGATGGGGAAGCACTTTGCTTGCCTATTGAAAAAGTAAGAGAGTGGATAGATACTAACCCAGCTTTCAATAAAATATTTTTCCCTTATATTGCTTCTCAGATGAGAAAGGTAGAAGAACTAGCTACAGATTTGTCTTTGTATAGTACATCAGAGCGACTTATAAAGCTAATTTTAGGGAATATTACACCAAAAGGTGTTAAGTCACTTCTACATAATCTTTCAAGAACAGAGATAGCAAATCTCATAGGAACAGTTCGTCATGTAGTAGATAGACATATAAATGAACTTAAAGATGATGGAGCTATAGAGGTTAAAAGAAAACAAATTATTATTAAAGATATACAAAAATTGATAAAAAAGCTCAATTTTTTAAATTAATGCAACTAAAGTAGCAAAACTTTTTTTAAACTCGTGATAAAATTCTCCTAAAGTTTAGTTAATAA
>CAZBPU010000072.1:0-9436 GCA_964493845.1 uncultured Sulfurospirillum sp. | reverse complement strand
CAAAAGCGTCTGGATTATCAGTTTGAAAATCAAAATCTGATAATCGAGGCACTTACACATAAGAGTTATAAAAAACCTTACAACAATGAAAGATTAGAATTTTTAGGAGATGCTGTACTTGATTTGATAGTAGGTGAGTATCTATTTTTTAAGTTTACAAATGTTCCTGAAGGAGATTTGTCAAAACTTAGAGCTTCGTTGGTAAATGAAAAAGGTTTTGAAAAATTGGCACGTATGTTAAAGCTTGGTGAGTGTATATATCTTTCAATTGCCGAAGAAAATAACAGTGGAAGAGATAAATCATCACTACTTTCAAATGCTTTTGAAGCAGTTATAGGAGCTTTGTATCTTGAGGCAGGCCTTGAAAAAGTTCGCTCAACGGTAATACCTATTTTAGAGGAGGCATACCCTAGGATTGATTTGGATACAATTTTTAGAGATTATAAAACAACTCTACAAGAGTATACACAAGCTAATCAAGGAATAACACCAGAGTATATTATGGAGCGTTCTTTTGGACCAGACCATCAAAAAGAGTTTGAAATATCAGTTAATATTCATGGAAAACAGATATCTAAGGCTTTAGGAAAAAGTAAAAAAGAGGCTCAACAAAATGCTGCTCAAATAGCATTAGAAATTTTAAGTAAAGAGAATAATTAGATGAGTAATAGTTTTGGAAAAAAGTTTAGTTTTACTACTTTTGGTGAATCACATGGAAAGGCTTTAGGTTGTCTAGTAGATGGAGTACCAGCTGGACTAGAGATAGATGAAGAGTTTATTCAATCTGAACTAGATAGAAGAAAACCAGGACAAAACAAGTTCGCAACAGCAAGAAGTGAAGGTGATAAAGTAGAAATATTAAGTGGTGTTTTTGAAGGTTTTAGTACAGGTACACCTATAGCTTTGATAATTTTTAATGAGAATCAAAAAAGCAGAGATTATGAAAATGTAAAAGATATATTTCGACCAGGACATGCTGATTTTACCTATTTTCATAAGTATGGTTTGAGAGATTATAGAGGCGGAGGAAGAAGTAGTGCAAGAGAGACAGCAGCACGTGTAGCAGCTGGAGCGATTGCAAAACTAATGCTAAATCAAATAGGTCTACATATAAAGAGTGGAGTATGTGAGATTGCAGGAATAAAAGCTCAAAATCTTGATTTTGATTATGTACAAAATAGTGAGATATATGCACTCGATGAGAAAAAAGAACAGAGTTGGAAAGATGCTATAGTAAAAGCAAAAAACTCTCATGATTCAGTTGGTGGAGTTGCTCATGTAAAAGTAGTCAATGCACCAGTTGGACTTGGTGAACCACTCTATTATAAACTAGATGCTATTTTAGCAGAGGCTATGATGGGAATCAATGGAGTAAAAGCTGTAGAGATAGGAGAGGGTTTTAATTCATCAAGTCTTAGAGGTTCTCAAAATAATGACCATATAAAAAAAGATGGATTTGTTACAAACCATAGTGGAGGAATTTTAGGTGGGATTAGTAATGGTGATGATATAGATTTAAGAGTCTATTTTAAACCAACTCCATCAATATTTATAAATCAAGATACAGTTGATACTTCCAATAAAGAGCAAAATTGTGCTTTAAAAGGTAGACATGACCCTTGTATTGCTGTTCGAGGAAGTGTGGTAGCTGAATCTATGACAGCTCTTGTTTTAGCAGATATGGTTTTATTGAGTATGAGTTCAAAGATTGATAATGTCAAAAAAGTTTTTTCTTAGTTTTTTACTATTTTTTGTGGTTGCTATACCTTTGGTATTTATTATATCAGATATGGTTACTTCTAAAAAAGTAGTGAAGAAAGAGAGAACTATAGAAAAAAAAGTAAAAACATATAGGTATAGAAAGTATCCACACGTAAAGAGCTTTTATCAAGATATTACGGAAGGTGCTATAAAAATAGCGATAAAATACAATATTCCACCAGCAGCACTTCTTGCTATTGCAGGGGTAGAGTCGGGCTATGGAAGAGGTTATGTAGCACATATAACGGGTAATATATTAAGTCTTGGAGCAAAAAGTAATGAAGCAGAACTTCCAGCACTAAATTTACCAAATTTGAAAAAAGATAGCTCAGTTGTACTATATGGTGATTTGATTAACAAATATGGTGAAGATGAACTAGAGTGGAAGCTTAGAGCTAAAAGTCTTAAAAAAGATTATAGACCTAAGGATTTTGCGGGTACAAATAGAGAGTTAGATTATCTTGATAAACATTCAAAAGAGAAGAAAAAAGCAAATTTAAAATGTATAGAAGATTTTGCAAAAATTTGGATAAGTAGAAGTAAAAAGTTTAAACCATTTGTTGATGCAAGAGAGATGTTAGATAATCAAGTAAAACTTAACTCAAAAAAGATTTTATTTGATAGGGATTTAAATATCAAATTTATATACATGATAAGTGGGAAAGAAAACTCTTTTAACTATCGTAAAACTTGGGCTCCAAAAGTAGTAAAGATTATGGATAATGTAGGTCTAATTGACCTTACAAAAGCTATATATGAAGAAGATAAAACTTTTGATGAGGTTTGGTAGGAGAGATTTTACTCCTACCAATAAGACTATTTTTTTTGTGAGCTTATATATGCATGGATTGATTTTGCAGTATTTTTGCCTTCACCTAAAGCTTTTATAACCGTTGCAGCTCCACTTGCTGCATCTCCTCCAGCAAAAGTACCTTCAACACTTGTCATGTGATTTTCATCAACTATGATTACACCTTTTTTATCTCTTTTTATTTCAGGAGCCCGATCTAAAAAGAGTCTATTTGGTACAGTACCTAAGGCTTCTATAACAGTATCAACAGCCATATAGTAATTACTTCCTTCTATAGGCTCTGGTGAAAGTCTGCCATCTTCAGTTTCAACTAATCTCATTTTAGTAAGTTCCATATAGTCCACGAATCCTCTATCATCTCCATGAAATCTAATAGGATTTACTAACTCATGAAATATAATACCTTCTTCAAGTGCATGATGAAGTTCTTCTTCACGCGCAGGAGCATGCTCTTTAGTTCTTCTATATATAATATGAACTTCTTTGGCACCCAATCTTAAAGCAGTTCTAGCTGAATCCATAGCAACATTACCTGCACCAATAACAGCTACGATTTCTCCAACAACAATAGGAGTATCCCACTCTGGAAACTTGTATGCTTTCATAAGATTTGCACGGATAAGAAACTCATTTGAAGAGTAAACACCATCTAGTGGATTTTCTCCTGCAATACCCATAAACTTTGGAGCTCCAGCACCCATAGCTAAGAAAACTGCATCATTTTGGCTAACAAGCTCATAATAATAGATATTTTGTCCAACAGTATGGTTTAGTTCTATTTTAACTCCCATATCTTCAAGTTTTTGTATTTCAGCATCAACAATATCTTTTGGAAGTCTAAATTCAGGTATGCCATACTGCAAAACTCCACCTGCTTTATGGAGTGTTTCATAGATTGTTACAGCGTAGCCATATTTTCTACACTCTGAAGCACAAGCAAGTCCTGCTGGACCTGAACCAACTATAGCTACGTGTTTGTCTTCGTTCTCTGCAATGGCTTGTTCTACTTCTATTTTATGTTTACTTCCCCAATCAGCTATGAAAGCTTCAAGTTTTCCAATTGCTATTGGTTCATCAAATTTGACCAAGATACAATCACCTTCACATTGATTTTCTTGTGGACAAACCCTTCCTGAACAAGCTGGAAAAGTATTGTCCTCTTTAACAAGTAAATAAGCCTCTTTAAATTTTCCTTGACTTATTAAAAGATTCATCTCTTTTATGCCTATATTTACAGGACAGGCCGGTTCACATTTTGGTTTTTTACACTGTATACATCTTGTTGCTTCTTCAATAGCTTCATCCTCAGTATATCCATAAGGAACAGAGTTAAAGTTCTTTATACGTTGTAAAGCAGGTTGTTCTCCCATAGGGACTCTTGGTGCTATTTTTGGCATTGTCCACATCCTCCTTTATGACCTTTGTGAGCTTCATAGTAATCATTTGCTATTTTTTCTTCTTTTTTGAACATACTGTATCTTTTCATAGCTCTTGTCCAGTTTATTTTTCTGCTATCAAACATGGGACCATCAACACAAGCTAGTTTCATTTCTCCATCTATGTATACTCTACAAGCTCCACACATTCCAGAGCCATCTACCATCATTTGTCTAGTAGTAAACATATTGTCTATATTGTTTTTAGCTAGTATAGTAGATACAGCTTTCATAGTAGGAAGTTTTCCTCCTCCAAAAACATAGTCTATTTTTACACCATTATCGATAAGATTTTGTAGTGTAGCAACATAGCTACCTTCATCACCAAAAGAGCCATCTTCTGTTGTTATAAAATGTCTATGAGCTACACTTTTTGTAAGATAATCTTCAGGATATATCTCTTTTTTACTTGGAAAAGTTTGGATAGATATAAGAGTATTGCCTTCTATCTTGCTAAGGGCCTCGCATATAGCATAGTTTTCAGCATGTCCACAAACTGCATCCGAAACAACAACTACTGTGCCATACTCTTTTTCTTCAATACCATGTCCTAAAGGGCCGATGACATTTTCAAAGCTAGTCATACCCGCTCTTAACTCTTTTGATGTTTTACCAAGCTTTCGTATAAACATACTAAGTTTTCCATCTTCTACTTTCATGACAGACATTGGGATTCTTTCTCCCTCTTTTCTCGTCATAAGCATTACAAATTGTCCTGGATGAAATCTCTCTGCAACCTCAGGTGCTTCAACATCAACTAAAAAGTCAATTGAATCAAGATCCATCATCTGTGTTATTTTAAACGACACATACTCCTCCTTTAAAATATTAAATTATTAATATAATCTTAGAGCAATAAAAAATATAAGTATATAAAATGACATAATTTATACATAAGTCAAACTAATAATTATTATTATGAGTAAAATAGGAACATTAAAAAAGGAGTATTCTTATCTTTAAAATAGCAACTTTAGATAGTTTAAAGATAAGAATTTAATTAAAATAGAGTAGGCTCTCTTAAGCTTTTGATTTTAAAACTTATTCTATGAATTTTAGAGTACCCAAATTCTGAGATTTCTTTTATGTGTAGAGCTGTTCCATATCCTTTATGTTTTTTAAATGAGTAGTTTGGAAAATCTTTAGCTATTGTATACATATAACGATCACGGCTAACTTTTGCTAATATACTAGCAGCACTTACTTCTGCTACTTTAGCATCAGCTTTTATCATAGTTTCTATGTCACTTACTCCAAAAGAGCTATTACCATCCATGAGAATTTTACAATCTTTAAAATGCTCTTTGATAGTTTTTATTGCATATCCCAAACAGTAACTTAACCCTTTTTCATCTACCATATTATTATCACAAAAGAGTATTTTATACTTTGCATTTTCTTTTATTGTATCAAACAGTAACTCTCTTTTCTTTTCACTTAAAACTTTAGAATCATTTAGTCCATTAATTTTTTTATTTAAAACTACACCAGCTACTACAAGAGGACCAGCTATACATCCTCTTCCTGCTTCATCTATACCACATAACACATTTGTCTCCTTAGTATGTAAAGCATATTTTAATCAAATTAAGCTTAAAATGTATCTATGGAAAAAGTAACTTTAGAATTACAAAATGCTCTTGATAAAGAGCTAAGTCTTATGAAAAACGACTTTTATTATCAACAAATAGAGATAGATAGAGATGGTGAAAAAAAGATAGTAAGATTAGATACTTCTTTTAATTCTCTTGGTGTTTTAGGAGGAGATAGTTATTCGCTAAGAAAAACTATAGATGGAAAAGTAATTTTCTTTCTTTTAGATGCTATGGGAAAAGGAATTTCTGCATCTATTACTGCAGCAACAAGTGCATCACTTTTAAACTATATATTTGATCAAATGAAAATACAAGGTGATTTTGAATTTGAAAAATGGATAAAGCGTTATGTTGATTTTGTAAAAAATGAAATTTTAGAAAATGAGATGTTAGCTATATTTTTTGGCTGTTATGATAAAAATAGAGGGTCTTTTGATTATGCATCTTTTGGTATGCCAGCATCACTTATGCAGACATGCGATGGTGAATTTATTAAGATAAAGAGTAATAATGCACCTATAAGCAGATATACTGATGAATTTAGGATTAAAAAATTAGATGCAAAGAGGTTAAAAAAAGCACTTTTTTATTCAGATGGACTTTGTGAAACTAGGCTTGAAAATGGTGAGTTATATAGAGATAAAATGTATCAAGATTTTATTGATTCAGAAAATTTTTTAGATTTCAATAAAAGAGTTAGAGAAAATATAGTAAAAAGAGATGATGATATTTTATATCTTTATATTGATACTCTACAATATGATACTGATTTTATTGAAAAATCTATAAAACCAAGCCATGATGCTATACATGAAACCATTTTAGAGATTAATGAGTATGTAAGAAAATGTGGAGCAAAATCAAAATGTCTTTCAGAACTTTCTTTATCTCTTAGTGAACTGATGGCCAATGCTTTGGAACACGGTGTTTTTGGTATAGATAAAAGAGTTAAAAATGTACTTATGGAAGAGGGTAAATTTGATACTGCTTTATCTGAATATGAGGAAAGATATAAAGATAAAAATATTGTAGTAAAGTATGTAGTGAAAGAAGAGAGTGGTTGTAAAATTTTGATTGCTCGTATTGAAGATGGTGGAAAAGGATTTGATACTCAAACCCTTCGTAAGTTAGTCATTAGTCCACAACACTTTAATGGAAGAGGAATTATGATAACCAAAAAGCTTTTAGATAGATTTTATTACAATGAAAAAGGTAATTCTGTAACACTATACAAATTTTTAAATTGAGAGATTATCTAAAGTTATAAGTGTATCTTTTTTAAATTTATGATCTTTTTCTGGAAAATCATTTCTAAAGTGAGCACCTCTACTCTCTTCTCTTAAAAGAGCAGACATAGTTACTGCTTTAGCAACAAGTAATGCATTTTTAAGTTCAATCATAGCTTTAAGAGTAGATGTTTGACCATTGTTCTTATTTTTTATATTTTCTTCTATAAGGATTAGTTTTTCATAAGCCTCTTTTATTCCATCTTCATTTCTGATAATTCCTAAATTATTAAATAAAATTTCTCCTATCTCATTTCTGATTTCGTTGGCATTTACTCTTGTAGACTCTTCTTTGAGTTCTTCTATGTAGTTAATATCTTTCATAATTTCATAGTAATCAACACCATTAAATTTACCTGTTCTATTAGCAAATTTTATAGCTTCATAAGCTGCAATTTTTCCAAAAACAGCTCCTTGAGATAAAGAGTTCCCTCCTAATCTATTAGCCCCATTTACTCCATTGTCTCCAGCTTCTCCAACAATAAAAAGGCCACCTATAGAAGTTCTTCCTATAGTATCAGTTTTTATACCACCCATGGTATAGTGCGCAACTGGCGAAATAGGTATAAAATCTTTAGTAACATCTAGTTTTTTTAGTGTTTTAACTCTCTTTTTTATACCCAATAGCTTTTCATCTATAAGCTCTTGCGGAAGATGTGTTAAATCAAGATATACTTGTCTACCACGAGAAAGTTCTTTATATATAGCTCTTGTAACAAAGTCTCTAGTATTAAGCTCATCTACAAAAGATTTACCATTCTCATCTACAAGTTTTCCACCTTCTCCACGCGCTGCTTCACTTATTAAAAAATTAGAGCCTTCTAATCCTGTTGGGTGAAACTGTACAAACTCTAGGTTCATAGCCTCAAGTCCAGCACGAAGTCCCATAGCTATCCCATCACCAGTAGCATCTCTTACGTTAGAAGTATGATTTTTATAAAGAGATGCAAAACCCCCACTAGCTAAAATCATACTTTTTGCCTCACAAACAAGTACTTTTTTATTAACTTCATCTAGCAGTGTAACACCTGAAATAATATTGTCTTTTGTTACTAAGTTTATAGCCATATAGTTTTTTAAAATATCTATGTCATATTCTTTTATAACTCTATGAAGTGTTTTCATGATAGCTGAGCCCGTTTCATCTGCCGCATGAACTGTTCTTTTATATCTAGAACCACCAAAAGAGCGTTGAGCAATCTTTCCATTTTTTAATCTATCAAATTTTACACCATATTTAGATAGTTCTCTTACTGATGTTGGAGCTTGTTCACAGAAAATTCTGATAGCTTCTTTATTACCAATACCAAGTGAACTTTTGTATGTTTCATGTGAGTGTTCTACTATGCTATCTTTGTCTTTCATATTTCCCATAGCCGCATTTATCCCACCTTTTGCCATAAAAGAGTTATTTGCTGTTGGAGATGCTTTAGTTATCAATGCAACATTAGCTCCTAACTCCTTTGCTTCAATAGCAGCTCTCATCCCTGCAATACCGCTTCCAATAACAACTATATCGTATTTCATAACATACTCCTTAGTGTTATTATAACCAATAAGTAATAAAAAAAGTAATAGTTTTATAAAAAATTTATTAAAATTAAGTAATAATGTTTAAATGTAATAAATAGGAGTAAATCATGAGTATAAAAAGTAAAGTATCAGTTATAGGTGTAGGTAACGTAGGTAGAGTGGTAGCTTACTCAGTAGCAATGCAAGGTCTTGCTCATGAAGTTGTTTTAGTTGGACGTAATGCAGATAAAGTAAGAGGTGAAGCACTAGATATGAATCAAGCTTCAGCTGCTATGCGTTCACACTCAGTTGTAACTGTAGCTGAGAGTTATGAAGATATAAGAGATAGTAAGATAGTAGTGATAACAGCTGGACAACCAAGAAAAGAGGGTATGACCCGTGATGATTTACTTATAAAAAATGCAGAGATAGTTCGTGAAATATCAGGTAAAGTAAGAGAGTATGCTCCAGAGAGTATTATCATAGTGGTATCAAATCCACTTGATGTTATGACTTTCGTTGCTCTTAAAGAGTCGGGATTTCCTAAACAAAGAGTTTTAGGTATGGCAGGTATCTTAGATGCAGCAAGGATGACGCACTTTATCCAAGAAAAGCTAGGTTATGGTGCGGGACAGATAAGGGTAAGTGTTATAGGGGGGCATGGAGATACAATGGTTTTATTGCCACGCTTTACTACTGTTGCAGGTGTGCCATTACATGATTTACTAAACGAAAAAGAGGTAGATGAGATAGTACAAAAGACTATTCATGCAGGAGCAGAAATAGTTAAGTATATGGGAACCTCAGCTTATTTAGCACCGGGTAAATCGGTAGCCATTATGATAGAAGCAATTTTAAAAGATAAAAAAACAATCTTCTCATGTTCGACTTTACTAGAAGGAGAGTATGGCTATGATGGCGCAGTAAATGGAGTACCTGTCATGCTTGGAAATGATGGAGGAGAAAAGATTATAGAGTTTGTTCTTGATAGATGTGAAAAACATGAGTTTGCAAGAAGTGTTGAGTCCGTAGAAA
>CAZBPU010000071.1:7876-9448 GCA_964493845.1 uncultured Sulfurospirillum sp. | reverse complement strand
TATCCTTTTTGTTTTACTTTTTGTAGTTTAGGCTCTCGCCTAGAATTAGTTTTTTGGTGGTGCGCGTGTTGGTAAACTCGCTTCGTATGCTAACTTATGATATAGCATATTTATCTCTATCTTAGAGAGTTTGCAAATAGTAGAATACATTGCAATAGTTGAAAGTTTAAAATATCGTTTTTTGTAGCCTCTAAGATTTTTCATAGTATTATAATATCTAAAAACCATATAAAGTAAAATAAAATGAATGCAATTTGTATCTCAGCTATAGCCTCAAACCAAGGTAAAACACTTCTTACTACTGCTCTTCTTTGGCACTTTAAAGAGAGTGTAAGGCCTTTTAAAATTGGTCCAGATTTCATAGACCCACAATTTCACGAGAGTATATGTCAAACTCCTAGTGTAAATCTCGATAGCTTTTTAATGAATGAGAGCCAAGTAGAGTGGCTTTTTAGTAAATATAGTAATAAAAAGTTTTCTATATTAGAGGGTGTTATGGGGTTTTATGATGGTCTTGATAAAGGGTGCTCTGCTTACCAAGTAAGTAAACTACTTGAAGTTCCTACTATTCTCGTTCTTGATGGAAGTGGTTCATACATAACTATAAGTGCTGTTTTAAAAGGACTAAAAACTTACAAATCTGACAATACTATAAAGGCAGTCGTTTTAAACAAACTATCTTCAAAAATGCACTTTGAGCTTATAAAAAAACAGATTTTAGAAGATTTTGATGATATTGAAGTTCTTGGCTGGATTGAGAAAAACTTACCTACTTTAAAATCTACTCATTTAGGCTTAGATTTGAGTGAAACTAAAAAACTTGAAACACTTAGTAACGAAGTTTTAAAGCATATAGACTTAAAAAAACTAAAGGCTGTATCAATTTCAAACTCTTCTACATGTAAAGGGTATCCTTTTGAAAAGTTTGAAAAAATAGACAAAAAAATCACTATAGTAAAAGATGAAAATTTCTCATTTGTTTACCATGACAACATAGAGTTTTTAAAAGAAGTTTTTGCAAATGTTGAGTTTATAAGTGCAAAAAAAGATGAAAAAGTAAGTGAAAATAGCGATGTAGTCTACCTGCCTGGTGGTTACATAGAAGTCGATGATAGCTATAAAAAAATGCAAAACTTCAAAGCTTCACTTATAAAACATGCTAAGACTAAACACATCTATGCGGAGTGTGCGGGACTCTTATATCTCTCACAAAAAATCGATGATAAACCCATGAGTGGAATTTTAGACTTAGAGTTTAGTTTAATGGACAAAAGAGTTAGATTAGGATATTATTTGTCCGATTTAGGTATAAAAGGTCATGCTTTTCACTACTCAAAGCCACTCAATCCTCCAAAGGGAGTAGAACTTTTGAGTAAAAAAGAGGACTTTAAAAATGCAAGTTATGGCTCATGGAAAAAAGACAAAGTTTATGGAACATACCTGCATGTAACACTAAGAAACAACATGGAAAAACTAAGGGGATATTTTGGAATCTAAACTAGCAATATATCAAGCCGATAATGGAGAGATAAAACTCAAAGAAGATGCAAAACATGATACTATTTGGGCAAA
>CAZBPU010000071.1:0-7776 GCA_964493845.1 uncultured Sulfurospirillum sp. | reverse complement strand
AATACAAAAAAATCATGAGAAATTTTTACAAGCCGTTGAAGATATAAAACTACTCTCAAACAACCAAATCACAAGTGATGATGTACTAGAACTCATAAAATCTTTTTCTCATACATGGATGAGTTTGGATAGTTTTGACAAAGATGAACTGCCTAAAGATGGATTTGAAATAAACTCTTTACATGTAGAGGCAAAAAACCTTTATAGTGACATCAAAATTCTTAAAAATGAACTTATAAAAAAAGGTGAAGCAACAGAGCTTTTTGCTAGTGAAAAGAATCAAGGAAGTTTAGAAGGTATCTTAGGTAATGTTTATCAGTCTGTATTTGGAAGTGATGCCTACCCAAGCATAGAAGAAAAAGCTGCACATCTACTCTACTTTGTCGTTAAAAATCACCCATTTAATGATGGGAACAAAAGAACAGGTGCTTTTAGTTTTATCTGGTTACTTAAAAAAGCTGGATATAAAGTAAAAAACTTTATATCTCCAAATGCACTAACTACTCTAACTCTATTAATTGCAGAGTCAAATCCAAAAGAAAAAGACAAGATGATAGGTCTTATTTTATTGATGTTAAGGAAATAAAATGAACAATTTTAAACAAGAACAACCACCTATAAATATAGGAGCTGATATATCTGTCAAATCTTTTGAGATGATTGAGGAAGAGTTGAAGCTTTATCCTAAGGCAAAAGATTTTGATGAGAATGAACTTGCTATTATAAGTCGCTTGATTCATACTACAACTTGTTTTGAAGAGGTTTTGAATAATATATATTTTTCTAAAAATTCGATTGGTCACATAAAAAGCTTATTGGAACAAAAAGCAAAAATTATTGTTGATGTCAATATGATAAAAGTTGGTCTTAGTAAGTTTTATCTTGATAAGTATGAAAATGAAGTTATTTGTTATATAAATGAGCCTTTTACTTATGAGATGGCTGAAAAAAACAAGACAACAAGAAGTTATGCAGCAGTAGTAGAAGCTATAAAAAAGCATAAAGATAAGCCTATAGTTTTGGCTTGTGGAAATGCTCCAACTTTTATATACGCAGCTATAAATACTCTACTTGATGAAGGTGTAGATTTGAGTAAAGTGGCACTTTTGCTTTTCCCTGTTGGTTTTGTAAATGTAGTTGAGTCTAAAGAGTATGGTAGAAAATTTAGTGAGCATTTCGGGGTTAGTAGTATCATCATGGAGGGTAGATTTGGAAGTTCTACTATGAGTGTGGCAACTCTTCATGCTATCTATAAACTCATACATGATTATGATGGAAATGAAAAGTACAATGGAAAATAAAAATATAAATCTTATGGGTAGTGAAGTGATAGATGGCTTTGCCTGTAAACCTAAAAAGTTAGAACCAAACAAACCAATAATGCACTACAAAACCCTTATATATGTTTGCGAAGATGAGAGATGTAAAAAGGCTTCAAAGACAGACAGAGCAAAAGAGTTAAGAGAAGTTGTTCAAGAGATGGGACTTCACAAAGGTAAAAACCGTATAAAAATCAGCCGAAGTCTATGTCAAGGTGCTTGTAGATTTAGACAAGTTATGCAGATAAATGAAAACACAAATGCCAATGGAAATAGCAAAAACAATGGTATCTGGCTAAAACATACTCATAAACTAAAAAAAGAAGATATTAAAAAACTCTTTTTAACGCTAGAATCAAACCAAAGCTTAGAAGAGTTTGAGCAGATAGATATGAGGGTTTATGAGTGAACTAAGAAAAGGTTATACAACAGGAGTTCATGCTTGTATAGTGTTTAAACTTGCTCTTGAAGCTTACTTGTGTACGAAACAAAACTCAATTTGTAAAACCAATAAGATGGATAATGATGATTTGGATGTCACAAAGGGATGTGAAATAGTAGCGACCATATCTTCAAATAGGGATGAGTTAAATCTAAACAGCATCTACCAAGAGCCTCAAATCTTTACATGTAAAGAGAATAAAATCTCTGTTTTTGCAGGAGTTGGTGTTGGTGTTGTTACTAAAAAAGGCTTAAAAATTGAGCCAAATTTTCCTGCAATCAATCCAGTACCTTTAAATGCTATGAGAGAAATTTTTGAAAAATTAACAACAGAAAAAGAAAACCTAGAACTATACTGTTCAATCGGTATAACAGATGGAGAGACGATAGCAAAACAGAGTGCAAATTCAAAAGTAGGAGTTATTGGAGGTTTGTCAATCTTAGGTACAACAGGTATAGTCAAGCCTGTATCAAGCTCAGCTTATATAGACTCCGTTGAAACAGAGATAAACTTTGCAAATCAAAACGGGTATGATGTTTTAGTATTTACACTTGGAAACTCCTCTTTAAAGTATGCACAAGAAAGATATGAAGATGAGCAGATTATAGAGATAGGTAATTTTGTTTATGACTCTTTAAAGATTGCAGAATCTTTACATGTAAAGAGTGTTCTTTTTATCTGTGGTATTGGGAAAATGACAAAAGTTACGCAAGGGTTTAAAAACACTCACAATAGATTTGGTGTGATTGATTTTGAGCTCTTAAAACAGAAAATAAAAGCTAATCTACATGTAGAAGTAGATACTGATAAAACACTAACTGTAAAAGGTATAGCTAAACAGCTAGAAGAGCTAGGTAAGATAAGTGATTTTTATAAAATGATACGAGAAGATGCAAACACAGAGTTAAAATCTTGGTTTAGTAACGCTCAAGCAATAATACTAGAAGAGAGTAAGGAAAACTAATGGTAACTATAGTCGGTAATGGTATGGGTGAGTATAATTTTTCAAATATAGGTATTGATTTTCATGGATATGATAGAGTTCTTTGTGATAGAAATTTTGAAGAGCATGGTGAAAATATTTTGAAACTCGGCTTTAAAGAGATAAAAGAGTATATTTTGAAAAATTATAAATATGAAGATATTTTATATATTGTTACTGGCTCCCCTCTATTCTTTTCTGCTGGAATTTTGATTGCAAAAGAGCTTCCTATGGAAAAGGTGAGACTTGTAAATAATACTTCTTCAAAAGACTATCTTTTAGAAAAACTAATAATAAACGAAAAAGATGTTAACTCAATCTCTCTTCATGGTCGAAAAAATATAGATTTAGATGAGTTTTTAAAGAAAAAATATACTTTTGTTTTATGTGATAGTAACTCTATAAAAAGACTTAAAAAAGCATTGAAATTTTTTAAAGAGGATGATTTATCCATAACTATAGGATATAAACTTGGCTATGAAGATGAAGTTATAGAAAAATTTAATCTATTTGAAGAGACAAAATTTAATCTTGACTCCCCTTATGTTCTTTTTATAAAAAGAGAGTTTGAAAATAACTTTATATCTAACGACAGTGAGTTTAAAACTGAGCGAGGAATGATAACTAAAAAATACAAACGAAATCTCTCATTACAAAATCTGGATTTAAAACCAAATCAACTCTTATGGGATATAGGAGCAGGTAGTGGGAGTTGTGGCATAGAAGCGTATAAAAGATATAGAGTAAAAGTAGAGTTTTTTGAGAAAAACATAGTAAGAGTTGAAAATATAAAAGAAAATCTCTCAACCCATAAAGTAGTAGATTGCTTTTTACATGTAGGAGATGCAAGTAAAATTTTTGAAACCCTAAAAGAGAATCCTGATAGAATTTTTGTAGGTGGTGGCGGAGAAAGTGTCATAAAAAAACTGCCCTATCTATATGAAAGACTTAATGAAAATGGAGTCATACTTATAAATGCAATCACTCTAAAACATCTCAACTTAATGCTAAACAAACTAAATGAAAATAACATCAAATATGAAGTTTTTTCACTCTCACTAACAACATATAAAGGCTCACTTGATTTAGTAGAACCTGAACGACAACTCTTTCAGATAAAGGTTAAAAAATGATTCACTTTGTAGGGGCTGGTTGTGGTGACGCTGAGCTTGTGACTGTAAAAGGTATGAGGTTACTTCAAAAAGCTGACGCAGTTTTATATACTGGCTCACTTATACCTAAAGAGGTTCTTTCTTGGTGTAGTGAAAAGTGTTTGGTTGTAGACTCTCAAGGTATGAAATATCCTGAGATATTTGAGTTTTTAGAAACTCATAGCAACAAAAATTTAGTTCGTCTTCATACTGGTGACCCAACTTTATACTCAACTATAGCAAAGCAGATTGAGTTCTTAAAAACTAAAGATATCCCCTTTGAAGTAGTTCCTGGAATCACAGCTGCATTTGGAGCAAGTTCAGCTTTGGGCATTGAGTATACCATACCTGGTGTTTCTCAAACTATAATTTTGAGTCGTGTTGAAGGAAAAACTCCAAACCCTGAAAGCTTAGAAAATATCCTTAGGTGTAAAAACTCTTCATTGGTTTTTTATCTATCTATATCTCTTATAAAAAAACTAAAAAAGAGTGCTTTGAAACTTGGTTATAGTGCCCATACCCCTTGCTGGGTAGTTGAAAAAGCTACATGGAAAGATGAGATGGTTTATAAAGGAACCCTTGAAAATATCGAAGAGAAAGTTTCTCATATAAAAGGAATCGCTGTCATACTTCTAGGAGATTTTTTAAAGCAAAAAGAGACTGAAGAGTCTCATCTATATGTAAAACCTCTCTTAAAAGAGTCAAAATGAAAATAGCAATAGTAACTATAAATAGACCAAGTTTTAATAGTGCTTTAAAACTAAAAAACTATATAAATGAGTTTGAAACAGATATATACATATCAAAAAAGACTCCAATTGATGAAAAACTAGATGAGTCTTGCATACTATATGATAAACTAGACGATATACTTCCTTTGGCTTGGAAAACTTATGATGCTATCATCTGTATACTTGCTATGGGTGCTGTTGTTAGAAAAATTGCACCTCATTTAAAAGATAAAGCAACTGACCCTGCTGTTATAGTGATAAATCTTGCGTTAGATAAAATAGTACCACTTTTAAGCGGTCACTTAGGAGGGGCAAATGAGTTGGCAAACTTGCTTACTCATAAACTACCAAATAGTATAAACTTTATAAGCACAGCAACTGACCAGACAAATACCATAGCTTTTGAGATGATTGCAAAGAAAAACAACTGGGAAATAAAAAATTTAAAAGCTTTAGCCAATATATCTAATAGACTTTTAAATAAACAACGTGTAAAAGTTGCAACTTATGAGAGTATTTATAATGACCTAAAAAAAGATAATTTAGAGTTGATTGGATTTAGTGAGATTGATGAAAACTCAGTAATCATCTCTCCTTTTGATTTTAAAACTACAAATTTGCACCTCAAACCAAAAGTAAATTTAGGCATAGGATGCAATAGAAATACCTCTTGTAAAGAGATAGAAGAAGCAGTTTTCAAGTTTTTAGAAAAATTTAAGCTTAATATCGAACAGATAGAAAACATAGCCTCTTTTGAAGCCAAAGCTGATGAAATAGGGCTTTTAGAGTTTGCTAAAAAATATAAGTTTGAAATAAAGTTTTTTAAAAAAGATGAGATAAATAGCATTAATATAGATTTAAGTAAATCTCAAGCAACTAAATTTTTTGGATTAAAAGGAGTAGCTGAGCCTTCAGCAATACTACTTTCAAAGTACAAAGAGTTAATCATAAAAAAAGAAGTTTACAATAAAACAGTAACAATAGCAGGAGCAATATAGTGAATAAGTTATACATAATATCAAGTGGTGCTGGCGGTACAGACTACTTAAGCGTAGAGGCATTAGAAGCATTAAAAGAGTGTGAAGTAGTTGTGAGTTATAGAAAGTATGCAAAAGAGTTAAGCTCACTTATAGAGGGTAAAGAACTATATACTTCAGGTATGACACATGAAATTGAAAGATGTAACCAAGCGATACAAAGTGCAAAAAGTGGAAAAACAACTTGCATAATCTCAAATGGTGATGCCAATGTTTTTGGAATGGCAACTTTGATAGTTGAGCTAATAGATACAGCAAATCTATGGGATGAGATTGAACTTATCTCTCTTCCTGGTGTTACTTCATTTTTAGCAGCTGCTGCAAAAATCGGAGCTCCCGTAAGTCAAGATTTTGCTATTATTTCACTCTCAGATAGACTAACAGATATAAATATGATAGACAAAAGAGTAAAAGCAACCTTACAGAGTGATTTTATAGTTGGAATCTACAATCCAAAATCGCAAAAACGTATACTTCCTTACCAAAACTTTTTAAAAGCACTAAATGAAGGCGAAGAAAAGATAGCTATCATCGCTTCTAATGTAGGACGGGTAGAAAAAGAGAAGATTACAGTCACTACAACAACTGATTTGATAAAACAAGACATAAACCACCCAGAAGTAACGATGTCAACCATAATCATCATAGGAAACTCGAACACTAAACTAACAAAAAATGGTTTAGTTTTAACACCAAGAGGTTACTTAAATAAATATAATCTTGAAGGAAAGTTAACTAATCAATAAACCTTTAATATCATATATATTGACTACTTTAACTTTAAATCCAACATCTTCAAATCTCTCTTTTGTAGAGTTTAAAGATGTAGAAGTAACAATAACACCATCTGTATGTAGAAGTTTTTTTAGTATTTTAAAAACTTCTATACTTACCATCTCTTGATTTTTCTCTTCATCAAAAGGGTCTAAAAATATAACATCAAATTTATCTTTTAGTTTTGGAAGAGTATACCTTATATCACCAACTATAAAATCAATCCTCTTATCAAGCTTTGCTATCCTTGCATCTTGATCAAGTGCTGTTATGAAAAGAGAGTTTTTTGATTTTATTTTTAATGCCTCAAAAGAGTTTATACCAAAACCATAGCCTATATCTAAAAGTCTTATATCTTTAGACTCCAACCTCTGTTTTAAATTGGATTTTGCTATAAAAAGTTCTTTTGCTTGTTTTTGTGCTCCACTCTTTGGATAGTAATAATCTTTATATTTTTTACTCCAAAAGTTATGGTTTACATCACTTTTACCATATCTATACTCTAAAGTATCTTTTACATACTTACCAAACTCACCCTTGCTCATCTGCCACTTTGGAGCTATCAAATCCTTCTTAGGAGTATCTGTTGCTATACGTAAAATAGGAATATTGTTTGGAATTAATCTTAAAAGATGTATTAACTCTTCTACATATTCGTACTCATTATAAGTTTTAAACTCTCTTTTTTTATACTCTACATGTAGAGGTGTATTTTTAACAATATGTAGATTATGTATCTTAAAACCATCTACATTTAAAGCTACTAACTTTTTTACAGTCTTACTCCAATCCTCCCTGCTCTCTCCCTCAAAACCAACAATGATATGAGAAAAAACTTTTATGCCATAGTGTTGAAGTTTTTTTATAGCTTCTATACTAGACTTGCTATCGTGTCCTCTATTTATATTTTGTAGTGTTTTATCATTTAAAGTTTGAACTCCAAGGTCTATATATACATCTATCTCTTTGTTTAACTCTTTTAAATATGCCAAGGTCTCATCACTAAGACAATCAGGTCTTGTTCCTATACTTATGGCATCAAATTTATATAATTTAAGAAGTTTTGAGTAAGTCTTTTTTTGCTCTTTTAGTGAACTAAATGTATTTGTATATGCTTGCAAATAGAGCATAAATCTTTTTGCTTTATAACGCTTTTTAGCAAATGCAATTCCTACTTTTATCTGCTCTTCAACACTTGAAGCATCCATACTTTGAGCTGACCTCGAACCATGAGTTGGACAAAAACTACACCTGCTAGGACAACCCAAATCCAAATCTACAGTTATAGAGTACAGAGCTTCCCCATACTTTTTTTTCATATACTCTTTATATGTTAAATA
>CAZBPU010000070.1:0-9629 GCA_964493845.1 uncultured Sulfurospirillum sp. | reverse complement strand
TTGGTGTATTTGCTTCAGGACAGTATACTGTCATGGAAGGCTACGCTGCACAAAAAATGATGAAGGGTGGATTTCGTTCAAACGCAATTGATCCAAATGCTCGTCACTGTATGGCTAGTGCCGTTGTTGGTTTTTACCAAACTTTCGGTATAGATGAGCCAAGCGGTTGTTATGATGATATCGAATTAACAGATACTATCATAACTTGGGGAGCAAATATGGCTGAGATGCATCCAATACTTTGGTCTCGTGTGTCTGATAGAAAACTTTCAAATCCAGATAAAGTTCAAGTAGTAAATATCTCTACGTATAGACATAGATGTTCAGATCTTGCTGATATGGAGATAATTTTTTCTCCAAATACAGATCTTGCTCTTTGGAACTATGTGGCTCGTGAGATAGTTTATAACTATCCAGAATCAATTGATTGGGATTTTGTAAAAGAACACATCGTTTTTGCATCACAACCAGTAAATATTGGTTATGGATTGAGAAGAGCTGGAGAAAAGTCACTTTTACCAGTTCGTGAAGATGGTAGTGCTGGTAAATATTCAGCAAAAGAGATGGAAACTATTAATCATGAGATGAGTAAAGTTGTATCTGAAAAAGAGGGTCCTGCATTAGAGCCATTTGGCTATAAAGCTGGAGACAATATGAAGATGAAACCAGCTGGATTAAAACACTGGGAAATTTCATTTGAAGAGTATAAAAAATTCTTAGCTCCTTATACGCTTGATTATGTAGCTAAAATATCTAAAGGTGATCCTGAAGAATCAATAGATAGCTTCAAGAAAAAACTTAAAACATTAGCTAAGCTGTATGTTGAAAAAAATAGAAAAGTAGTATCTTTTTGGACTATGGGTATGAACCAACATACACGTGGTACTTGGGTAAATACTTTATCATATAATGTTCACTTTTTACTTGGTAAACAAGCTAAACCAGGTTCAGGTGCATTTTCTCTTACAGGACAGCCAAGTGCATGTGGAACAGCTAGAGAAGTTGGAACATTTTGTCATAGATTACCAGCAGATATGATGGTAAAAAGTGGTAAACATAGAAAAATTGTTGAAAATAGTTGGAAGATTCCAAATGGAACTTTAAATCCAGTTGGAAATCAACATATTATGAAAATTCACAGAGATATAGAAGATGGTGTTATAAAATTTGCATGGGTAAATGTATGTAATCCATACCAAGATTCAGCAAGTGCAAATCACTGGATAAAAGCAGCTAGAAAGATGGATAACTTTATCGTTTGTAGTGATGGTTATCCTGGAATTTCTGCAAAAGTAGCTGACCTTATCTTGCCATCAGCAATGATTTATGAGAAGTGGGGAGCTTATGGTAACGCAGAGCGTCGTACTCAACACTGGAGACAACAAGTACTTCCAGTAGGTGATGCTATGAGTGATACATGGCAATGGGTAGAGCTTTCAAAAAGATTTACTGTTAAAGATGTTTGGGGTGAGCAACCACTACGTGGTAACAAAAAACTTCCAAATGTTATAGCAAAAGCAAAAGCAATGGGATATAGTGAAGATACGACTATGTATGAAATTCTTTTTGCAAATGAGAGAGCAAAATCTTATAAAATAGATATGAATGATCCAATACAAGCAGGATATGATAACTCTGAGTGTAATGGTGATAGTAGAAATGTTATAGGCTCAGATGGTAAAGTGTTTGAAGGATATAAATTCTTTATTCATAAGTATTTATTTGAAGAGTATGCAGACTTTGGTCGTGGTCATGCTCATGACTTGGCAGATTTTGATACTTATCATAGAGTAAGAGGTTTAAAATGGCCAGTTGTAGATGGTAAAGAGACTCAATGGAGATTTAATACAAAATACGATCCATATGCTAAAAAAGCAAATCCAAATAGTGATTTTGCATTTTATGGACCACTTGCAAAAGCATTGGCTCAAGGGGATTTGACAGGTATTAAAGATAAGACTAAAAAAGGTCTTAAAAATAAAGCGAAAATTTTTGCAAGACCATATATGGATCCTCCAGAGATGCCTGATTCTAAGTATGATACTTGGATGTGTACAGGACGTGTTCTTGAACACTGGCATAGTGGAACTATGACTATGCGTGTACCTGAACTCTATCGTGCAGTTCCTGAAGCTTTATGTTATATGAATCCAGGTGATGCAAAAACTAAAGGATTTAAACGAGGTGAACTTGTTTGGGTTGAGTCACGTCGTGGTAAAGTAAGAGCAAGAGTTGAGACTAGAGGAAGAAATAGAGTTCCAAGAGGGCTAATTTTTGTTCCTTGGTTTGATGAGAAAGTGTTTATTAACAAAGTTTGTCTAGATGCTACTTGTCCTATGTCAAAGCAAACAGACTATAAAAAATGTGCTGTTAAGCTTTACAAAGCATAATATAGGAAAGGGATTGTTTTGAGCAATCTTAATTCAAAAAAACCAGTCATTACTGAAAGAAGAAGATTTCTTTCTACAATGGCTCAAAGTGTTGGTTTATCGGCATTAGGTGGAATGGTTTGGACCGGTTACATAGAGGAAGCAAAGTCAGCACCACTGATTTTGCGCCCTCCTGGTGCAAAACCTGAAATTGATTTTTTGCGTATGTGTATAAAGTGTGGGCAGTGTGCTGAAGCATGTCCATTTGATACTTTACGTATGGCAAAACCAGGAGATAATAAACCTATGGGTACACCGTATTTCATACCAAGGGATGTAGCATGTTATATGTGTACAGATATACCTTGTGTTCCTGTTTGTCCAACAGGTGCTTTAGATGAAGACAGTGTATCAAGGGTAGTAGAAGGTGAAAAAGTTTTAGATATCAATAAGTCTAAAATGGGAGTTGCCGTTATTGACGAAGAGTCTTGTATAGCCTATTGGGGAATACAGTGTGATGCTTGTTATAGAGCTTGTCCTTTAATGGATGAGGCAATTAATCTTGATTATAGAAGAAATGAGAGAACAGGTAAACATGCATTGTTGATACCAAAGGTAAATAGTGATATTTGTACAGGATGTGGTTTATGTGAGCATGCTTGTGTAACAAAGAAAGCAGCTATTTTTGTACTTCCTCATGAAATTGCACAAGGTGAACTTGGGGATCGTTACATAAAAGGTTGGGATGTAAATGATGAGAAACGTTTAAAGGGTGTTTCTACAGATGTTACGACTCGAACAAAAAGAAGTGAACTTGCTCCGCAAGATTACTTGAATACTGATGAGGTACTGTTCGATGACTAATTTTCTAAAAAAATATCGTTTTTTGATGTTACGAAGAGTTAGCCAGATTGGTATTTTGGTTTTATATTTTAGTGCTAACGCATATGGGTTTAAAGTTCTTACTGGAACTTTGAGTTCATCTTTGCTTTTTGGTGTTATTCCTCTGTCTGATCCATTTGCAGTTATGCAGATGTTTGCAGCAGGAGCAATACTAGGGGCAGATGTGCTTATAGGTGCTTTAATAGTTTTACTATTTTATACTAGTGTTGGTGGACGTGCATTTTGTTCTTGGGTTTGTCCGATAAATATGGTAACAGATTTGGCAAATTGGTTAAGAAGAGTTCTTCTTCTTGATAAAACAGAGAAAAAAGTTTGGCTTGGACGTAGTGTTAGATATAAAGTAATTGTTCTTGCATTAATCTTATCAGCTTTTACTGGTGTTGCTGCTTTTGAAATTGTCTCTCCAATCTCTATGTTACATCGTGGCATAGTATTTGGAATGGGCATGGGTGGAGCTGCAGTGTTATCAATCTTTTTGTTTGACCTATTTGCGGTTAAAAATGGTTGGTGTGGGCATATATGTCCATTAGGTGGATTTTACTCTGTAACGTCAAAGTTAAGTATTATTAGAGTAAAACATAATCAACCAAATTGTACTCTTTGTATGAAATGCAAAGATGTATGTCCTGAGAAGCAAGTTCTCTCTCTTATCGGTAAGAGTAGTGGAGATGTGACTTCAGGAGAATGTACCAACTGTGGTAGATGTATCGAAGTATGTGATGATGATGCTTTATCATTTGGTATTAGAAATTATATTAATAAAAACGGATAGGAGACATATGATGTTTAGTAAAAAGACACTTATAGCTGCTGTGACTCTAACGGCTATTATAGCAACTGGTTGTGCTATGAGTAGTAGTGTTAGTGAAGAGTCATTAGGGCTTAGAAAAACTGATTTATATACGGAAAATACAACTGTAGCAGATAAAACTTCTTATAGTACAACTGCTGCTGGTGAGTCAAAAGTATATGATCGTGCATTTGAAAATGCACCACCAATGATACCACATAGCGTTGAAGGTTTGCTGCCAATAACAAGAAACAACAACTCATGTTTAGGTTGTCATGATCCTGCAATTGCTCCTTCAGTAGGTGCTACTGCAGTTCCAAAATCGCATACATTTGACATGAGAAGTCAAACAGCTCTTACTACTGTTTCAAATGCAAGATATAACTGTTCTCAGTGTCATGCACCTCAATCAAACAATGCACCTTTGGTAGAAAATACTTTTAAGCCAGATTTTAGAGCAAAAGATGGTATGAAGAGTTCTAACTTACTAGATAATCTTAATGAGGGTGTTCAGTAAGAATGAGTAATACAAGCAAAAGGGAGGTTTTTTCCTCCCTTGCTTCTCGTTTTACCAAAAATAGAGATTCTAAACCTTTGCATGTAAGACCACCTTACAATGAAGACAAATCTCTTTTCGAACTATGTTTAGAGTGTGAAACGAAGCCTTGTGTTGATATTTGTGAAGAGAATATTATAAAACTTGATGGAGATAAAAGTCCTTTTTTGAGTTTTGAGAAGAGTGGATGTACTTTTTGTGAAGAGTGTGCTAATATATGTCCAAGTGAAGTATTGGTTTTAAATAACCAGTACAGTATAAAAGCTAAATTTAGCATTGATATAAATAGCTGTTTAGCGTGGAATAGTGTTATGTGTAGTAGTTGTAGAGATGTCTGTAATGAGAGTGCGATAAACTTTCTTGGAGTCTTTAGACCTACTATAGATATGGAAGTGTGTACAGGGTGTGGGTTTTGTTATGGAGTGTGTCCACCATATGCTGTAAAATATGAAGTAATTCAGGAGAAGTTATGAAGTGGTTAATCTCAATCTTATTTTTTGTATTTAGTGTTCAAGCACAAACTACTATTAAACCATATGATTTTATAAAAGCTAGTGGTAATGTTATTGATATTGTTGTTTATGATGATATGCTTGTTGCGAGTACAGATAAAGGTGCTATAGAGTCTTATAACATAGAAACAAAAAATCGACTTATGCAAGTAAAATTTCCTATGATAAAAGATTTTATGGGAGATGATATATATCCAAAAGTATTTTCAACTGATTATCTTAAAATTTCAAAAAAATATTTAGCTGTTGTTCAAGCACATAGTGGATATAGAGAACTTTTTATTATCAAAGATGGTAAAAAAACAAGATTAATTAGTTCAAAAGATAAACATTTTATCTCAAAAGCAAAGTTTGTAGATGAAAATCGTATAATGATTGCTCTATTGAGTAATGAGTTTATACTCTATGATATAAAAGATAGAAAAGAGATATATAGGGTACATGTAAGCTACTCTCACTTTTCAGACTTTATGTTGAGTGAAGATAAGAGTACTTTAGTTGGTAGCTCAGAATCTGGAGAGATAACCGTTTTAAATGTTGAAGATGGCAAAATAATCAAAGTATTAAAAGGTGGAAATGTCGATAATGTATATAAAGTCGATATTAAAAACTCAAAAGTTTTAGCAGCTGGACAAGATAGAAGAGCTATTGTATATGATTTAGATACAGGTTCTTATAGCAGACATGATGGGCATTTTCTTATTTATGCTGGGGCACTTAGTCCTAGTGCAAAAAAAGCTGCATTTGCGTTTACTGAAGATAATGATATTGTAATTTTTGATACGGTTTTAGATAAACAGTTATATACCTTAAAAGGACAAAAAAGTACACTAAATAGTATAGTATTTATAGGAGAAGATAAACTTGTAAGTGGTAGTGATGATGAGTTTATAATGTTATGGAAATTAAAGGATTAAATGTGAATGTTTCAAGTATAGTAATTCAAGCAAGAAATGAATATATAGATGGTTTAGTAGAAGAGGTTAAAAATTGTGATTTTTGTGATTATCACTTTCATGATGTATCAATAGGTAAGATTATAGTAACTGTTGAGGGTGAAGGAATAGAGCAAGAGATGGCAAATGTAAGAAAGATAGAGGCTCTAAATCATGTAATTAGTGCGGAAATGATGATGGCTTATAGTGAAGATGAGCTTGATCGAGAGAGAGAAAAGCTTGGTAAAAGTGATATAGTTCCTGATGTTCTTAAAAATGATGCACTAAGAGCAGAAGATATAACATATCATGGCGATTTAAAGAAAAAACTATAAGGAGAGAGTGATGTTAACTTCGTACAATACTCTTATAGAGACGATAGTTCCAAAACACGAATTGATTATATCTAGAACAGATTTAGATGGTTATATAACTTATGCAAATGATATTTTTGCAAATATTTCAGGATATACTTCATCAGAATTAGTAGGAAAACCTCACTCTATTGTGAGACATCCAGATATGCCAAAGTCTGTTTTTAAAATTTTATGGGAAACAATATGTTTAGGTAAAATTTGGCGTGGATATGTTAAAAATTTAAGGAAAGATGGTGGATATTACTGGGTGTATGCGGAAGTATCTGGTGTTTATAGAGAAGGTAAATTAGTAGAGTTTAAATCACTTAGATCACCTGTTGAAGAGAGTAAAAAAATTGAGTATCAAAATAGGTATGACACTCAGCGTAAAGAAGAAGAGGGTAGTTGTAGGATAATGACTTATATTTCAATAGAAAATTATGATAAATTAAAGAAATTGTCAAAAGAAGAAGAGATATCTGAAGAGAAGATTTTAGACTATATTCTTACAAATTCTCTTCTTTAGATTACAAACCTAGTATATCTTTTTTTAAGCTATCTTGAGCTGGATTTTCTCCTATCCATATAGCAAAAAGTGCTTTTTTAAACTCTAAGCTTTTTATGGTTTTTTTGAGTTTACTATTTTTATAAATATTAATGCCACTTTGTGGAATATATAAAAAATCATAAATATCATTTTCTTTAATCTCTTCTCTAAAAACTGCTAAAAAAGACTCTATTTTTTCTTTAATAGGTTCCATATTTCCGTTGGTAGAGTTTTTAAACCCTTCTCTTGTTCCATCTTCCATCTTTTGGCTTGTTATTAAAGATGATACGATATGAAGCCTTATGTTCATAGGTTCATCTGCATTGATTATTTTTTGAAAATCTGAACTTTTTTCTTTTAGGTAGAGTCCAGCAACATATAAGTCTATAAAAAACTTATCTCTCACACCTTGTCCATTTAAGATGAGATTTATATCATCTTGTTTAAATAATTTTTCTAAATCAACAGCATTTACTGTGCCTATTGATAAGAAGATTAGTGCACATATTCCTACTATTTTTTTTATGAAAGCATCCATACTCTTAAAGCCTTTCCTTTGATTTTTGATTTTTTTAACTTTTCAAATGTTTCTTGTGCAAATTCATTACTTATTGATACATAAGAGTCTTTTCTATTTATAGTGATTTTTCCTATCTCTTTTCCATCAAGCCCAAGTTCTTTTGTTAGCGCCCCTAGTATATCTCCAGCTCTTATCTTATCACGTTTTCCACCATCTATACAAAAAGTTGTCATTTTTGCTTTGTAAGAGCGTTCAGAGTCTATATGTAAAGAGTCTATATCTTCAAGTTTAACATCAAGATAATCCTCATAACCTCTAAGGAAAGAGATAGCTAATCCTTCTTTATCCATACGTCCAGTTCTCCCAATTCTATGAGTGTAAATCTCTTTACTTTTGGGCATATCGTAGTTTATAACTAAGTCAACACTTGGTATATCCAACCCACGAGCAGCTACATCTGTAGCTATTAGGAAAGTACAGCTTTTATGTGTAAATTCTAAAAGTGTTTCATCTCTATCAATTTGTTCTAAATCACTGTGAAGACTAAGCGCATCATAATTTTTATGTTGCAGTCTTTCTTCTATCTCTTTACATTTTATCTTTGTATTACAAAATATGATGCAACTTTCTGGTTTAAAATGCTGTATTGCCTTATGGATTCCTTCTTCAGTGAATTTGAAAAATCTCTCTTTTATACTTGATTTTTCCGATTCAACTTCAACTTCTATTCTATCATTTTGAATAGATTTACTAAATTCAAGAATTTTATCATCAAAAGTAGCTGAAAAAAGAAGTGTTTGTCTCTTTTTAGGTGTAAAGTTTATGATTTTTTCTATATCTTCAAAAAATCCCATATCAAGCATTCTATCTGCTTCATCTAAGACTAATGTTTTGATGAAATCTAGATTTAGAGATTTTTTTTCTAATAGTGCTAGTACACGTCCAGGAGTTCCAACAATTATATGAACACCATGCTTCATAGACTGTATTTGCCCTCTCATCGGTGTTCCACCACAAAGAGTAAGTATTTTTGTATTTTCTACTGATGCTGCAAGTCTACGTAACTCTTTTGCTACTTGGTCTGCTAACTCTCTTGTTGGAGTTAATATAATTGCACTTGTTTCATAACGTTTTTTTATATCTAATTCTAGTATTAGTGGTATTCCAAAAGCAGCAGTTTTACCACTTCCTGTTTTTGCTTTTGCTAAAATATCTTGTTTTTTTAAGATAAGTGGTAGAGTTTTTTTTTGTATAGGTGTGGGATTTATATAACCTAAATTATTTAGGTTTTTTAACATAATTTCATTATTGATTAATTTATCAAAAGTCAAAGTAAAGTTCCTTTTTGTTATTATAATGGATTATATCATAATTGAAAGAGTTATATGAGTAATTTTAAAAGTAGTTGTGCCTCTCGTTTGTTTGGAAAGTTTGCTTCAAAAGAGTTTTGTCCAGTTTTGCAAAACTTGATAAACAAAATATATGTAAAACTTATGAAAGTAGATTTAAGTGAGTGTGTAAGTAGTGAAAATTATAGTAGTTTAAATGCTCTTTTTACAAGATCTTTGAGAAAAACAAGAGAATTTAGTTCATCTGAAGATGAGTTCATATCACCATGTGATGCATTTATAAGTGAGTGTGGAAATATATCAGATGATAAAGCTTTACAGATAAAAGGACGCTCATATAGCGTAGGAAATCTATTAGGTTATTATATCCTTAAGAAAGAAAAGGATAGATTAGCAGATGGAAAATATTTAAATTTTTATCTATCTCCTAAAGATTATCATCGTTATCATGTTCCATTTGACATGAGAGTAAAAAAAGTAGTTCATATACCAGGAAAACTATATCCTGTAAATTTTATATGGCTTAATAAAATTTCTGAACTTTTTATTGAAAATGAGAGAGTTGTTTTAGAGTGTTACACAAAAGATGAAAAGCTTTTTTACATGGTTTTTGTAGGAGCTTTAAATGTAGGTAAAATGCAGTTTATATTTGATCATAACATCCAAACAAATGCAAAATCATCTAAAGAAGAGTTTTATATGTATGATAACCTTTGGCTTAAAAAAGGTGATGAACTAGGTAGGTTTGAGATGGGCTCAACGATAGTTATGTTCTTTGAAAAGGATATGGTA
>CAZBPU010000069.1:0-9734 GCA_964493845.1 uncultured Sulfurospirillum sp. | reverse complement strand
TCACCTTTACATGTAGAGATTTTTTCAAACACTGCTTTTTCATTTTCAAAACGAGTTTCTAATGCTTGTTGTCTCTCTTTTGCATCACTTAACTCTTTTTCAATAGCTTTTAATCTATCACTATTTTTCTTACTCTTTTCCATTAAAAGAGCTTCTTTTTCTACCATAAGAGTACTTATCTCACGTTTTACTTTACTTAAATCTGTAGGCTCACTCTCTATTTGCATTTTTAGCTCTGCTGCTGCTTCATCAATAAGATCTATAGCTTTATCAGGTAAAAATCTATCTGTTATATATCTATCACTCAATTTTGATGCTGCAACTAAAGCACTATCAGTTATTGTAACACTATGATGAGCTTCTAAAGACTCTTTGATACCTCTTAAAATTTGTAAAGCTTCATTTATACTAGGCTCATCAACTTTTACAGGCTGAAAACGGCGTTGTAAAGCTGTATCTTTTTCAAAATGTTTTCTATACTCTTTAAGTGTAGTAGCCCCTATAGTATGAAGCTCACCACGTGCAAGAGCTGGTTTTAATATGTTTGCTGCATCCATACTTCCTTCACTTGCTCCTGCTCCAACTATAGTATGTATCTCATCTATAAAAAGGATAATATTACCATCTTTTTTTACTTCATCGATAACAGCTTTTAGTCTATCTTCAAACTCTCCTCTATACTTTGCTCCTGCGATTAATGCTGCCATATCTAAAGCAACTAAACGTCTGTTTTGAAGAGAAGTTGGTACATCTTTAGATGCAATCCTAAGAGCTAATCCTTCTGCTATAGCTGTTTTACCAGTTCCTGGTTCACCTATAAGAATAGGATTGTTTTTTGTTTTTCTTATGAGAATCTGCATCATACGTTGTATCTGCTCATCTCTTCCTATTACTGGGTCTAATTTTCCTTCATTTGCTAAGTTTGTAAGGTCTATTCCATACTTACCTAGTGCTTCAAGATTCTCATCAGATGTCTGTTTATCTATAGTCTTACCACCTCTAATAGCTTCAAAATTTTTCTTTAAATCAACTAAATCAAAATACTTTGAAAATATCTCTTTTATAGGATTTGTATCAAGATTTGCAACTATCCAAGTATCCACAGCTAAAAAGCTATCTCCACTTTTACTCATAAGACCTTCTGCTACATGTAAAGATTCTACCATCTGTTTTGAAATTTTTATACTCTCTTTTGTAACATTTGATGAAGTTGGTAATTTTGCAATATAACTCTTTATCTCTAACTCTATTGCAGCTTTATCAACACTCATTTTGTTAAAAAGCTGATTCAAAATAGAATCTGAGTTTGTTACCAACGCCCATACCACATGTAAAGGTACTACTTCACTATTTTTAGAGTGAAGTGCTAAACTCACTGCGCTTTCAATAGTTTGTGTCATCTGGTGTGTTAATTTTTCAAATATATTACTGTTGTTCATATTATACTCCTCATTATTTTTCCATATTATACAACTTTAGTCTAATCATGTCAAGTTTCTTAAATCTTTTTATGCACATGGTCTGTTTTCTTCGATTTTAAAGGCTTTATGGATTTTTTAGTAAAATTTCTATATAATTTACTTTTTAATAAACGGAGATAAATAATGAAATACTTTAAGTTCGCTTCTATAGGTTTTGCTGCAACTCTTGTGGGTGCAACTCTTCTTCTTTCATCTGCTCTTATGGCAAAAGGTGAAAAAACAACTGAGGAGAGTCGTCTCTCATCACTAGCAAAATTTACAAAAGTTTTAGGTACTGTTGAAAAATATTATGTAGATGATATAAAAATTCAAGAAATAGTTAACAAATCTATAAAAGGACTTTTAGCAAATCTTGATGCACACTCATCTTTTCTTGACTCTAAAAACTTTAAAGATTTAAAAATACAAACTGATGGTGAATTTGGTGGTCTTGGTATTACAATTGGTATGAGAGATGGTGCTTTAACTATCATAGCACCAATGGAAGGAACTCCTGCAGATAAAGCTGGTGTTAAAGCTGGAGATATCATACTAAAAATCAATAAAGAGTCAACACTCAATATGACTATAGATGAGTCAGTTGCCTTGATGAGAGGAAAACCAGGAACAAGCCTTACTCTTACAATAGTAAGAGAGGGAGAAAGCAAACCACTTTTAATCCCTATTACAAGAGATATCATTAAAATTGACTCTGTATATACAAAAACTATAGAGAAAGATAAAATACTTTATATTAGAGTAATAAATTTTGATAAAAATGTTGTGACAAAAACAAAAAAAGCTCTTAGTAAACATAGAGATATTAAAGGAATTGTTTTAGATTTAAGAAACAATCCTGGTGGACTTTTAAATCAAGCTGTTGGTTTAGTTGATCTTTTTGTAGATAAAGGTGTTATAGTCTCTCAAAAAGGTAGATATGAAGAGCAAAATAGTGAATACACAGCAACAATAGCAGGAACAATTACTGATATTCCTTTAGTTGTTTTAGTTAATGGGGGAAGTGCAAGTGCAAGTGAAATTGTAAGTGGTGCACTACAAGACCATAAACGTGCTATTATAGTAGGTGAAAAAACTTTTGGAAAAGGTAGTGTTCAAGTTATTCTTCCTATTGCTAAAGAAGAAGCATTAAGATTAACAATAGCAAGATACTATCTACCAAGTGGAAGAACTATACAAGCTGTTGGAGTTACTCCTGATATAGAAGTTTATCCAGGAAAAGTTCCACATAAAACAAATGACTTCATGATAAAAGAGAAAGAACTAAAAAAACATCTGAAAGAAGAGTTAACAAAAGTCGATGGTAAAAAGAAGAAGAAAATAAAAAAGAAGACTAAAGAAGAGAAGAAAAAAATTATATCAGAAGAAGATATACTAAAAGATCTTCAACTAAAAAGTGCTGTTGACATAATCAAAGTGCTAAGTATCAAAAACAGATAATAACTAAGGAAAATAGAGATGGAAAAAAAAGGATTATTGTACGAAGGAAAAGCTAAACGACTTTACCATACTGAAGATGAAAATCTTCTCATATCTGAGTTTAAAGATGACCTAACAGCTGGTAATGCAGCTAAAAAAGGTAGTGAAAAAGGAAAAGGTGCGTTAAATTGTAAAATAAGTACTCAACTTTTTGCACTTCTTGAAAAACACGGTATCAAAACTCACTTAGTTAAAACTCTTGATGATACTAATCAACTTGTTAAAAAAGTTAATATAATCATGATAGAAGTTGTGGTTAGAAATATCGCTACAGGTTCACTTACAAAACGTTTAGGCATAAAAGATGGAACAGTTTTACCATTTACTCTAGTAGAATTTTACTACAAAGAAGATGCACTAAATGATCCTATTTTAAATGATGAGCACTGTATAATGATGGACCTAGTTAAAAGTGAGTCTGATCTAGAAGAGCTAAAAAGGCTAGGTCGTGAGATAAACTCTGTTCTTAAAAAGTTTTTTGAGGAACGTAGACTAAATCTTGTGGACTTCAAAGTAGAATTTGGAGTAGACAATGAAGGAAACATATTATTATCAGATGAAATTAGTCCTGATAGCTGTCGTTTTTGGGATATGGATACAAATGAAAAACTAGATAAAGATGTTTTTAGACAAGACCTTGGTAATGTAAAAGTTGCTTATCAAGAAGTATTGAATAGAATTTTAAAATAAGAGGTAAAAATGAAAATCATAATAAATATTCAGTTAAAAGAAGGTGTACTAGACCCTCAAGGTAAAGCAGTTCATCACGCATTAAGTGCACTTAACTTCAATGAAGTTGAAGATGTAAGAATAGGTAAACAAATCATCATGCAAACAAATGAAACCGACAAAGAAAAGAGTCTTGAAAGAGTCTCTAAAATGTGTGAAGATCTTTTAGCAAATACTGTTATAGAAAACTATGAGATAGAGATAGCATAATGTTTAATGTATCTGTAGTAGTATTTCCAGGAACAAACTGTGAAATAGATACAAAGTATGCTTATGAAAAACTAAATGCTAATGTTGAGCTAGTTTTTCACAAAGATGATACTCTTCCAAATAATACTGACTTAGTAGTCTTGCCAGGTGGTTTTAGTTATGGTGACTATCTTAGGAGCGCTGCTATTGCTAAATTTTCACCTATTATGAAAGATGTTATACGTTTTGCAAACGAGGGTGGAAAAGTTTTGGGTATCTGCAATGGTTTTCAAATGCTTCTTGAAATGGGGCTTCTTGAAGGGGCTATGAAAAGAAACTCAAATGTACACTTTATATCAAAATACCACAGTTTAAGAGTTATTAACAATGACAATAAGTTTTTACAAAAATTAAATGTTGGTGATGTTTTAAATATACCTATAGCTCACGGAGAAGGCAATTACTTCATTGATGAACAAGGTTTAGAAAAACTATATGCTAATAAACAAGTACTTTTAAAATATACTGATAAAAATGGGATTGATAAAAATCCAAATGGCTCTGTAGATAGTATTGCTTGTATTTGCAATAAAAGCAAAAATGTATTTGGTCTTATGCCTCATCCTGAACGTGCTATAGAAACACTTTTAGGGTCATCAGATGGCGTTAAAATGCTTCAAGGTCTTATGGAAGGATAATGCTAAGACTATTAGTACTACTCATCTGTCCTATTACTTTTTTATTTGCTGAAGCTATACCCGATGTAAATGAAAGTAATGAAACAAATAGTAGTACTACTCTTGCACCTATAAAAAAAGCTCAATCAATCTTTCTCTCTTATGAAAGTACTCCTGAGAAAGTATATGTTGGAGAACTTTTTGCTATAAAAGTAAAAGCAATAATAGCCAATGATGATTTTGAAGATATAACAAGTAGTTTTAAAAACTATCAAAATCTTAAAATTATAAATCCAGATGCAAAATGGCAGTGGTTTAATGACAATATATTTTATAATACATTTTATATGAAAGCAGAGGATATTAATGCTAAATTACCATCTTTAACATTAAATATATATCAAGATTCAATAAAGATAGATAGTGGAATTCTAGAAGCTAAAACACCTTCTATTATCAAACTAAATGGAACGAAATATTTTAGTAGAGTTATAGCTAAATCACTAAAAATAAAAAAATATAAAACAACACAATTTGATGATAAAAGCTATATAATAGTTTTAGAAATAGAAGCAGAAGAAGCCAACCTAAATGACTTTAAACTAAAATGGGTAACAAGAGATGGAATTGACTCAAGCAGTAGTAATCTACCATATTTTAAAATATTTTATTATGCAATCATCCCTGATTTTACAAAAGAGTTTATATTTACATATTTTGATAGAGATACAAATAAATTTGAAAAAATAACTATACCTATAGTAGTAACTGATGACAAAATAAGTACACAAATCGATTTAAATCCAGCTCAAAGTAGTTTACAAATATATAAAGATAGTGTATATGGAATAATCGCTTTAATTTTAATTATTCTCTTTATAAGAAGACGCAAAATGTCATATATAATTTTTCTAGTTTTATTAGTTGCTTTTTTTATATATGATAAAAATCTATTTAACAGTATAAAGATAGATAAAGGTAGTCAAATAAAAATTTTACCTACAAAAAAATCAACAATATTTTATACAACCAATAGAACTCTTTATGCACAAAAACTTGATCAAAAAGATAACTATATAAAGATACTACTTCCAAATGGAAAAATAGGATGGATAGATGATAGCAAGAATTAGAGGAGTATTTGTAGCAATTTCATTTGCTATAACACTTTTAATATCGATTTTACTAATGTATATATTTAGGTCAAAAAACTATATCATTAGAAAGTATTTTACTAAGCTACAAACTTTTTTTATGGATTTTAGTACTAAAGTTATAGGTACTCCAGATAAAGATACAAAACTATATCTTCTAAATCATCAAAGCCTAGTTGATATTGTAGCATTTGAAGCAACTGATGATAGAGATAAGTGTTGGGTTGCGAAAAAAGAGATAGAAGATGTACCTCTTTTTGGACATATCATAACTGCTCCAAAAATGATTGCAATAGATAGAAAAGACAAACGTTCAATCATAAAAATTATAAAACTTAGTAAAGAGAGACTAAAAGAAGGAAGAGTTATAACCATATTTCCCGAGGGAACTCGAGGAGATGGAAAGACTCTTTTAGAGTTTCAAACAGGTGCTAAAATACTAGCAGAAAAACTAAATTTAAAAGTGCAACCTGTTGTTATAGTAAATTCAAAATATATTTTAGATTCAAAAAAACTACTATCTAGAAGTGGTGAAATATCAATCATATATTTAGACGCTGTTGAGCCACAAAAAGGAACAACTTGGTTTGAAGATATAAAAGAAAACATGCAAAAAAGGTTAAATGATGAGTTGGCAAACTATACTAGCTATAGGTAGTGGTGGTTTTATTGGAGCTATTAGCCGTGCCTATCTAAATGGACTAATTAACCGTAATGTACCACATGAACTTCCCTTTGGAACTCTTGGTGTAAATATCCTTGGTAGCCTTATTCTTGGTGTTTTATTTGCACTTTTTACATATACTGAACTTTTTTCAACATCAATGAAGTCTTTTTTATCTACTGGTATGATGGGAGCATTGACTACCTACTCTACTTTTGCACTAGAGACTTTTTGGCTTTTTAATGGTGGTAGTATAGTTTTAGGGATAACTAATATATTTTTGAATGTTCTAGCAACTGTTTTAGCAGCAGGAACAGGTTTTAAGTCTATTGAATACTTTTTAAAATAATAGGTTTTACTTTACTTTTAATTCTCTGCATAAAAGATCTACATGTAGTTTCATCTTCACTATTAATGATAGGAAATTCCATATGAATAGTAGGTACAACTCTTGGAAATTGCGGACATATCTCTTCTGAGTGTGAACATATAGTAAGAATTAAGTCAAAATCAATTTCTTCAACATCTTTTAATGTTTTTGGAATTAATGTAGATGTATCTATATCCTCTTCTTTTAGTATTTTTATTGCATTTATATTTATACTATTTTTAAATTCAAGACCAGCTCCAATAAAATCTATACACTCTTTTTTATCAATATATTTTTTTAAGATTGCCTCTGCCATAATAGCGCGACAAGGACTTCCTGCACTAAGAAGTAAAACTCTTTTCATAATAAACCCTTATATATACACATTTAAGTATATTGAACTATACTTAAAACTATTTTAATTTGTTATATAAAAATTATCTATAAACTATAATTAAAAGTTATGTTTCTAAATGAAACACTTTAAATACTTGATAGTAATTGACTAAAGATAACTCAACATAAAAAGATAACTTTATCTTTTTTTTAGCAAACTAGTGTTATAATTGCCAAAAAATTAAAGGAGAATTGCATGTCAAAACATCAATTTCAAACAGAAGTTACACAACTTTTAGACCTCATGATACACTCTTTATACTCTAATAAAGAGATATTTTTAAGAGAATTAATCTCAAACTCGTCAGATGCATTAGATAAATTAAACTATCTTACGCTTACTGATGACAATTTTAAAAACTTAGAGTATCAACCTCGTATAGATATAAAACTTGATAAAGAAAATAAAATACTAACTATAAGCGATACTGGTATAGGTATGAATGAAGAAGATTTAGTAGAAAATCTTGGTACCATAGCAAAAAGTGGTACTAAATCTTTCATACAAAATCTTAGTGGCGACCAGAAAAAAGACTCTAATATGATTGGTCAATTTGGTGTTGGTTTTTACTCTGCTTTTATGGTAGCTAAAAAGATTGAAGTTACCTCTAAAAAAGCTGGTGAAGATAAAACTTATACATGGATAAGTGAAGGTACTGGTGAGTATGAAATAATAGAAACTCAAAAAGAGTCTCATGGTACAACTATAAAATTATATCTTAAAGATGAAGAGAGTGAATTTTGTGAGTACTATACTATAGAAAACATTATAAAAAAATACTCAAACCATATCCCATTTGGTATATATATGGATAAAGAAGAGACAATTCCTGCTGTAACTGATGATGATGGAAAAGAGATAGAAGCAGCTAAAACTGAAGTAAAAAACATACAAGTAAACAAAGCCTCAGCTCTATGGCGTATGAATAAAAGTGAAATTAAAAAAGAGGAATATAAAGACTTCTATAAGCAAATTTCACACGACAGTACAGACCCAATTCTATGGACTCATACAAAAGCGGAAGGAACTATAGAATACTCTACACTTTTTTACATCCCTTCAACAGCTCCAATGGATCTTTTCCGTATGGATTATCAACCTGGTGTTAAGCTTTATGTAAAAAGAGTTTTTATAACTGATGATGAAAAAGAGTTACTTCCAGTATATCTTAGATTTGTTAGAGGTATCATCGATGCGGAAGATTTACCTCTAAATGTAAGTCGTGAGATACTTCAACAAAACCGTATCTTAGAGACTATTAAAAAAGCAAGTGTTAAGAAAATACTTGGAGAACTTAAAAAACTTCAATCTAAAGATAGAGAAAAGTATTTAAAATTTTATAAAACATTTGGTAGAGTCCTTAAAGAAGGTCTTTATGGTGACTTTGAAAATAAAGATGCACTTTTAGACCTTGTTATGTTCAAATCAAGTAAACGTGATGGTCTTATAACTCTAAAAGAGTACAAAGAAGCTATGAAAGATGACCAAAAATCTATCTACTATATCACAGGTGAAGAAGAAGCTATACTAAGAAACTCACCACTTATAGAGCAGTTTAAAGCAAAAGATATAGAAGTTTTACTTCTTGATGAAGATGTAGATAGTATTGTTATGCCTATGGTTACAGAGTATGATAAAACTCCTATAAAACCAGTAAATAACTCAGATATTGATGAAGAGATAAAAGAGGATAAAGAAGAGATAAAAGAAAATGAAGATAAATATCAAACAATACTAGTAAAAATGAAAGAGATATTAAAAGACGATGCAAAAGATGTAAAAATTTCAAGCCGTCTTAGTGACTCTCCATCAGTTCTTATATATGATAAAAATGACCCTGATTTTCAAATGCAACAGATGTTAAAACAGATGGGTCAAGATAACCTTCCAACGGTAAAACCTATTCTTGAAATCAATCCTAAGCATGAAATTTTTGAAAAATTGCTTGCTAAGAGTGATGATTTACTTCTTAATGATATATCATTCTTACTTATGGATCAAGCTAGACTCGCAGAAGGAATGAAAATAGAAGATATAACAGGCTTTGCAAAAAGACTAAACAAAATTATAGCTAAAGCACTATAATTAAAAACGCTTTACATGTAAAGAGATTTACATGTAAAGCTCATCTATTTTTTATACGATACTAACTTATAGCCCTGTTTTATAAGGCTCTCAATACCTCCAGATAAATTGATAATATGATAACCTTTTTTATTTAAAACTTTTACAACCATAGAAGTTCTATTACCTGACCTACATATAATCCCAAACTCTTCATTTTTATTAATATGACCATTTAAGATATCTAGAAAATGTTTTATATTATAATGAGCTTTTTCATCATAATAAGTAATTAGTATAGAGTTTTTTATAACACCTGTCTCTTTCCATTCAGACTTAGTTCTTATATCTACTATTTTTATACCACTTTCAACTATACTTGGTATTGCTTTTAGAACTCTAATATCAGCAAATAAAATAGAAGATAATAACAATAGTAATAAAATATTTTTCATTCTAACTCCCTATTAACTTTGCTTCTTTTAAAAATGGTGAGTGTATATACTCTATCTTCTTGATTTTATCATATTTTG
>CAZBPU010000068.1:0-9962 GCA_964493845.1 uncultured Sulfurospirillum sp. | reverse complement strand
GTTTGGTTTATATACTCTGGAGCTGAAGAAGGTTTTATATATCTAGTGTCAAATCTCACAGGAACACCATTTTCATAATGAATCATTTGTGATATATACACTTCTTGGTCTTTCACTACATGTAAAACTTTTGCTATACGCTCATTTGCTCTTATTTTGTTTAGACTTACAAGCTTATTTGTGTAAGTATTTCCTCTTTCGCTTATCTCATCAGATATGTTTTTTAAATCAAGTATAGAACTTTGTGCAATTTTTTCTTTGACAAAAGAGCCACTTCTTGGAAATCTCTCGATGATATCATCTAAAACCAAATCACGAAGAGCTTTGTTTACAGTTTGCCTACTCGTGTTAAATGTCTTAGCAAGCTCCATTTCAGTGGGGATTTTATCTCCCACTTTGTAAACTCCATCATCAATCTGCTTTTTTATAAAATCTTTAATATCTTCAAAAAGTGGTTGTTTTGCCATTGTATTTACCTCATGTATATTTGTTTTAAAAACTTGGTACTAAATTTTTATCTAAAAACTTATTATACACTCCTGAACTTACGATTTTTATAGCTTTTTCTATGTCATCTGTGAAGTATCTGTCTTCATCATAGAAAGTTACCTCATCACGAAGTATCTGTTTTGCTACTTCTATGCTAGATGTAGACTTATTTGGAGCTCTAAAATCCATACCTTGTGCAGCTGCAAGAAGCTCAATGCCGAGTATACCAGCTGTATTTTCAGCCATATCTTTAAGACGACGACCTGCATAAGTAGCCATACTTACATGGTCCTCTTGGTTTGCTGAAGTTGGTAGAGAGTCTACACTACTTGGATGTGCCAAGGCTTTGTTTTCACTTGCAAGTGCTGCTGAAGTTACTTGTGCTATCATAAAACCAGAGTTTATACCGCCATTGTTAACTAAAAATGGTGGAAGTTGAGAAAGATGTTTATCAACTAAAAGTGCCATTCTACGCTCACTCAAAGCTCCAATCTCACTAATAGCAAGTGCAAGATTATCACTAGCAAAAGCGATAGGCTCTGCGTGGAAGTTACCACCACTAATAACATCTGCTTCATCTACAAAGATGAGTGGGTTATCTGTCACACCATTTGCTTCTGTTAAAAGAGTCTCAGCGGAGTTTCTTATCTGATTTAGACAAGCTCCCATCACTTGAGGTTGACAACGGATAGAGTAGGGGTCTTGAACTCTGTCACAGTTTACATGTGTCAAAGAGATTTCACTCTTATCTTCAAGCATATCACGATAGAGTTTTGCAGTATCGATTTGTGCTTTATGTCCTCTTATTGTGTGAACTCTATCATCAAATGGAGCACGACTACCCAAAACTGCTTCAGTAGTCATAGAACCAGTTACAATAGCACTTGCAAATAAGTCTTCAGCATAAAAAAGTCCTTCAAGTCCAAATGTAGTTGAGAGTTGAGTACCATTGAGAAGTGCTAAACCCTCTTTTGCTTTTAGAGTTATAGGTTCTAATCCAGCGATTTTAAGCCCCTCTTTAGCATTTAAAATTTTGCCTTCATATCTAACATAACCATAACCAAGCAAAATCGCACTCATATGAGCCAAAGGAGCTAAATCGCCACTTGCTCCAACTGAGCCTTTTTTAGGAACACAAGGGTAAACCTCTTTGTTTACAAGCTCAATCAAAGTCTCTATTACTTCAAGGCGTATTCCAGAAAATCCTAGGCTTAAAGAGTTTACTTTAAGTATCATCATAAGTCTTACTGTCGCATCGCTTATATAATCACTCATACCAGCAGAGTGAGAGAGTACTATACGACGCTGTAAGTCTTCTAAGTCCTCTTTTTTGATTTTAGTATTTGCAAGGAGTCCAAAGCCTGTATTTACTCCATAAACTGTTCTATCTTCATCTACTATTTTTAGTACTGTTTGTTGTGCTTTGTCTATCTTCTCTATAGCTCTTTCATCAAGAGTTACAAAAGTTTGCTCATTTCTAACTCTTCTTATATCTTGAAGTGTAAGTTTCCCTGGAACTATGTGTAATTTAAACATTTTTAATTATCCTTTCATCATTGGCAGGTCTAAGTTCTGCTCTTTTGCTTTATTTATCGCTATATCATAACCTGCATCAACATGACGCATAACACCAGTTGCAGGGTCATTTGTAAGAACTCTTTGAAGTCTTTTATCAGCCTGAGGAGTTCCATCGGCTACTATAACCACACCAGCATGTTGAGAAAATCCCATACCAACTCCACCACCATGATGTAAACTTACCCAGGTAGCTCCACTTGCTGTGTTTAGAAGTGCATTTAAAAATGCCCAGTCACTTACTACATCACTACCATCTTTCATGCCCTCTGTCTCTCTGTTCGGAGAAGCAACAGAGCCACTGTCCAGATGGTCACGACCTATAACTATAGGAGCTTTTAGCTCGCCATTTTTAACCATCTCGTTAAACGCTCGACCAGCTCGTGCTCTTTCACCCGCCCCAATCCAACATATACGAGCAGGAAGCCCTTGAAATTGTATTTTTTCTCTAGCTTGGTCTAGCCAGCTATGTAGTGGTTTATTTTCAGGAAATAGCTCTTTCATTTTAGTATCAGTTTTATAAATGTCCTCTGGGTCACCACTAAGTGCTACCCACCTAAAAGGTCCAGTTCCTTCACAAAACAGGTCTCTTATATAAAGAGGAACAAAACCTTCAAAATCAAAAGCGTTTTTAACTCCCTCTTCAAGAGCCATCTGTCTTATGTTGTTACCATAGTCAAAAGTAGGTATTCCTTTTTCATGAAAGCCTAGCATAGCCTTTACATGTAAAGCCATAGACTTCTTAGCCTCTTTTACTACAAGTTCAGGATTACTCACTCTTAACTCTCTTACCTTATCCATACTCCAACCAACAGGCAAGTAGCCATTTAGTGGGTCATGTGCACTTGTTTGGTCAGTTACTGCGTCTGGCAAAAAATCACTTTTGAGTATCTCCGGAAAAACCTCAGCAGCATTTCCTAAAAGACCAACAGAGATAGGCTTGTTACTTTTTTCTATAAGCTTACGAGCTTCATCAAAACTATAAGCTTTAAAATCACAGTACCCAGTTTCCAATCTCTTGTCTATTCTACTCTCATCACACTCAACAGCTATCATACTAGCTCCTGCCATAGTAGCTGCGAGAGTTTGAGCTCCACCCATGCCTCCAAGTCCACCAGTAAGTATCCACTTGCCACTCAAATTTCCACCAAAGTGTTTTTTACCCATAGATACAAATGTCTCATAAGTCCCTTGAACTATGCCTTGGCTACCTATGTATATCCAAGACCCAGCTGTCATCTGTCCGTACATCATAAGACCTTTTTTATCAAGCTCGTTAAAAGTCTCCCAGTTTGCATAGTGTGGAACGATGTTTGAGTTTGCTATAAGTACACGAGGTGCATTTTCATGAGTTTGAAAAACTCCAACAGGTTTACCTGATTGTACTAAAAGAGTTTCATCATCTTCAAGTCTCTTTAGCGTCTCAACGATAGCATCATAACACTCCCAGTTTCTAGCAGCCTTACCAATCCCCCCATAAACAACCAAATCTTCTGGATGCTCCGCTATGATAGGGTCAAGATTGTTCATTAGCATTCTAAGTGGTGCTTCCGTTAACCAAGATTTTGCACTAAGACATGTGCCTGTATCGGCTTTTATGACTCTTTTAGTACTCATTTTTTATCCTTATATTTTATTTATAATAGAATTATATAGACAATTAAATTAATTGTCAAGACAATTAATATTTAGTAAATAAACTTGTCCCATTTTCTAATACTAAAACAGCCAAATGTAGGACATGTCATAGGAAATGGAACTAGCGTTGATTGAGGTAGGTAGTCACTCCGCAATATTTGGATAAGAGTAGATATTTTAAAAAAGAAAAAGTTAACTTATATGGAAGATACTTAGGTAAACTATCTCTAAACTTATAATAAGAAATTTAATAAAAAATAATATATAGATATAAAATAGTGTATAATGTTCTTGTTTTATACAAGGACATTATATGCAAGATTTTATATATGTTGGTATTGGAGCAAGTGCTGGTGGGTTGAAAGCTTTGGAAAGGCTTGTTAGTAAGCTTCCTGGTGACATGAATTATATTTATATTATTGCTCAGCATCTCAATCCAGATAAAAAAAGTTCTTTAGCAACTATTTTATCTCGAAGTTCTAAATTACAAATTACCGAGATAGATTCAAATACAAAATTTTTACCAAATAATATATATGTTATCCCATCAGGTTATAATCTTATTGTAAGCAATCATCATTTAAAAGTGGAAAAAACGTCTCTAGAGCCATCTACTCCTATACCATCAGTAAATATCATGTTTGAATCTATAGCAGCATATAAGAAAAAAAATTGTATAGGCATAGTTTTGACCGGTTCAGGAAGTGACGGAACACGCGGTATAAAAATGATAAAAGAAAATGGAGGGTTGATTGTAGCTCAAAATCCAAAAGAGGCACAATATCCTAGTATGCCACAAAGTGCAATAGATACTGGTGATGTTGATGAAATTTTGGACATAGAGGATATAGCCAAATATTTAACAACGCATATTTTAAAGAAAAAACATTTAAAAGTAATGATTTTACCTCATACACTAGATGCAATTAAAAAGATTCTCAAAAACCGAGAAAATTTAGATATAAATAGATATAAAAGTGATACGATTATGCGTCGTATAAATAAAAGAATGCTCTTAACAGGAAAATCTACTCAAGAAGAGTATCTTGATTTTATCAAAACAAATTATCAAGAAGTTCACCTTTTGCATCAGGATATTTTGATAGGCGTTACTTCATTTTTTAGAGATAAAGACTCTTTTAAAGCACTTGAAAAACAACTTTTATCATACTTAAAGGATAAACCAGAAAATTATAAATTAAGAGTTTGGTCAATAGCATGTTCTAGTGGTGAAGAGGCGTATTCTTTAGCTATTTTGATATCTGAAATTTGTAAAAAACTTAAAAAAACTTTTGTTGTTCATATCTTTGCAACAGATATTAATGATGAAGCTTTGGATGTTGCTAGGTCGGCAAATTATTCTACAAATGCAGTATCTAATTTAGATAAAAATTTGGTTGATGAATATTTTACAAAAACAAAAGATGGATACAGAGTGAAACATTCACTAAGGGAACAAATTGTATTTACACACCATAATTTATTAAGCGAACCTCCTTTTATAAAACAAGACATTATCAGTTGTAGAAATCTTTTAATTTATATAAAACCTGAAGCTCAAGAAGAGATATTTTCACTTTTTCATTACGCATTGAAAGAGTATGGAATTTTATTTTTAGGCTCATCAGAATCAACCTTGATTAATACTAAGTATTTAATGGCACTTGATACTGAATGTAAAATATACAAAAGGGAGAAATTAAAAAACCCACCAAAGATATCTAAACACTATTTTTCAAAGCATCTTGAGCAAAATGATAGAACTAAATCAATAAAACTTGACAAAACTCAAACAGTAAATATTGAAGAGCAGATATCTAAAAAGATTTTTGATTTTTTTGCACCTGAGTGTGTTTTGATTGATAAAGATTATTCTATCATATATAAAAAAGGAGAACTCCCTTTTGTCAATCTCTCTAGTGGATTTGTGACATTAAATATTTTAGATAATATAGATGAAACTCTTAGATATGATATGATGATTTTACTCACAAAAGCATTTAATTCGGATAAAATAGAAAAAACAAAATTTATAGAAATAAACTCAAATCAAGTTGATGTTATGTTTGTTAGAATAGTTGCATATCCTTTTAAAGATATGAGTCAAAGTAGTCTTTTGTTGTTGTATTTTCAAAAATTAAGTGCTTCAGAGCTAGAGTTTAACTCCAATAATGTACTTTTACCAGATGAGTCATTTATTATTCAAACGCTAACAACTCAACTTCAAGAGATAAAGAAGCAAAATAGCCAACTAGTAGATAAAATGTATATAAGCAGAGAAAATATGCAACTTTTAAATGAAGAGTTGCAGAGTTCAAATGAAGAGTTGCAGAGTTCAAATGAGGAATTAGAAACATCAAATGAAGAATTGCAGAGTTCAAATGAAGAGCTACAAAACTCTATGTTTACTACAAGAAAATTAGAACAGAAACTCTCATTGATATTGAATTCTACATTTGATTGTATGATAGGTTTAGATATCGAAGGTAACATTACATTTATAAATAATGTAGCTACTAAAATGCTTGGTTTTTCAAAAGAGGAAGTGCTAGGCAAAAATGTACATAAATTGTTGTATCAAGAAGAATTTAAGGATAAACATGAACATTATAAAAAATGTTTGCAATATAGAACACTCTTAAATGGTGTCTCTCAAAGAATTGAGGATTTGTATTTTAGAAAGGATGGAACATCTTTTGAAGTAGAGGTATCACAAAATCCTATCATTGAAAATAGAGAGATTACAGGTGCGGTTTTGGTTTTTCATGATATAACAGAAAAAAATAGACTTAAAAAGATAGCCCAACACGAACATCAACTTGCAGATTTATTTATGAATATCGATGGTACATTGATCATGACTCTTGATATGAGTGGAAATATTACAATGATAAATGATGAGGGATGCAGGTTGCTTGGTGTTAAATCTGACCAAATCATAGGCATAAGCTTTATAGACAACTTTATACCAAAAGAGATGCAATCTGAAGTGCAAAATGTATTTAATAAAGTGGTCAACAAAGACATAAAAATTGTTTCACATTATAAAAATGAAATTATAGATAAATCTGGTAAAACTCATCTAATCTCTTGGACAAATAATTACACAAAAGATGAAAATGGTAAAATAATAGGGCTTATCACTTCAGGAGTTGATATCACAAATGAAGAAGAGCTTTCACAAAAATTAGTACAAGAAGAAAATTTATACAGATTAACTTTTGAAGAAGCGGATATTGGTATAGCCCATACAACACTAGATGGAAGTTGGATTGATGTAAATGAATATTTTTGTAATCTTCTTGGATATACTAAAGAGGAGTTTAGGCATTTAAGTATATCTGAAATTACACATTTTGATGATATGCAAAATGATAAAAAAATGATACAAGAATTGATATATGGAAAAAGAGAAAATTATCATATAGAGAAGCGTTACATTCGTAAAGATGGTGGAATTGTTTGGGTAAATATTGCAGTAGTTATTCTTAAAAATGAAATTGGAAAACCTTTGTATTTCTTAAAAATTATACGAGATGTGACAGAGCTTAAATTGCTTCTTTATCAACTTGAAAATGAAAAAAATAAACTGAAAAATGTTATAGAATTTATACCAGCACCAATTTTACTTTATGATGAAGATGGCAAAGTTTTAATAGCAAATAAAGTTTTAAAAGAGAGCATAGGCTACACAAAAGAAGAGATATTTGATACAGATTTTTTAGTAGAAAATATTTGTAAAGAAAAAGAGAGAAAGTCCCTAAAAACTTTTTTTACAAAACCTTTTAAAACAAATAGTCTGGTACAAAAAAGACAAACTGTTTACAGCAAAGATGGAAAGAAAAGAGTTGGCATCTTTAATTCAATTTTATTAAAGAACTCTCATGAAAACAATAAAAAAGTTGTGATAAGTGTAATGGTTGACATAACGGAACTACAAAAAAAAGAGGATATAATGATAACGCAATCTCGCCAAGCAGCAATGGGAGATATGCTTACTATGATTGCACATCAATGGAGACAACCGTTGTCTATTATATCTATGGTTTCAAACAATATCCATGCACAACTAGAGTTGCAAGGCAAAGTAAAAGTAAAAGATATAAGAGAGTATATAAAAACACTTGATGAACAATCGTCTTATCTATCAGACACTATTGATGATTTTAGAAACTTTTTTAAACCAGATGTTGCAAAAGAGACGATATCATTTAACTCTATATTTGATAAAATTCTCACACTTTTACAAAAATCACTACAAAACAACGATATTTCTCTTATTCTTCCAAAAAATGGCAATATAAAAATATTTACTTATCCAAATCAACTGATTCAAGTGATTATAAATATCATAAATAACTCAAAAGACGCTATAAAAGAAAACAATAGCAAGAATGGAACCATAACAATTTCTATTGAAGAAAGCAAGAACAATGTAGTTCTTAAAATATGTGATAATGGTGGCGGAATTGATCCATCTATAAAGGATAAATTAGGACAGCCATATGTAAGTACAAAATCTAAAAATGGAACAGGACTAGGAATATATATGTCTATGATAATCGTATCAAAACATTTAAGAGGAAAACTTCGTTGGGATAGCAACAATGGTAATACTTGTTTTAGCATTGGGCTTCCAAAGGAAATTTTATAATGTCTATATTAAAAGAGTTAAAAAAACTTGGAGAAAATATTTCTATTTTATATGTAGAAGATGATATAAAATTGCTTGAAGGAATGGCAAATTATCTAAAGCTTATATTTGCTAGTGTTGACATAGCAAAAGATGGCGAAGAGGGATTAAAAAAGTATAATAATAATAACTATGATATAGTGATTACAGATATACAAATGCCAGTAATCAATGGCATAGAAATGATAAAAGCTATAAGAGAACAAAATTTTAATCAAGAAATTCTCATAACAACTGCATTTTCAGAAGTTCATTATCTGCTTAAAGCGATTGAACTCAATGTAAATGGATATATAGTCAAGCCAATAAATTTTGATAAGATTAACACAACTCTTTATAAAGTTGTTAGTACGATTAATATGCAAAAAGAAAATATAAGATATAAAACTAAACTTGAAGAGATGGTTGAAGTAAAAACTGCACAAAATCTTCTACTTCAAAAGAAACAAATAGATAATTATGAAAAAACTCTTTTATCTTTAGTTGAATTAGTTGAAAAAAGGGATACCTATACGGGTGGACATTCTCAAAGAGTAGCAAAATACTCAAAAATGATAGCAAAGCATATGAATTTTTCGGAACAAGAGTGTGAACTCGTCTATAGGGCAGGGATTTTACATGATATAGGTAAAATTGAAACTCCAGATGCTATACTTTTAAATCCTGGAAAACTCAATAAATTAGAATTTTCATTAATTCAAGAACATGTTAAAACAGGAGCAAATATGCTTCAAAAAATTCCAATGTATGAGGCGCTATCTAAGATTATTGCTCAGCATCATGAAAGGCATGATGGTCAAGGCTATCCAGAAAAAATAAAAGGTGACGAAATTTTACCTTTAGCAAAAATTATGATAGTAGCTGATGCTTTTGATGCTATGACGACAAATCGTATATACAAACCTAAAATGAGTAAAACAAAGGCTTTAAAAGAATTATCTACTTTTTCTGGAAGACAATTTAATCCTACTGTTGCTAAATATGCTTTAGAAGTTTTCAAGGATATTAAAGTTGATGAAGGCATAGCTCAGTTACCATCAACTTTCATGGAGGAGAAAAAGTTTGCTTTCTTTTTTGAAGACCAATTAACTGGAGCTTACAATAAAGCTCAGCTTGAATTAAAACTTATTCAAAGTAAAAATACCAAATTAACTTACTATTTAACTATCTTGTTACTTCATAATTTCAGTTCATATAATAAAAAATATGGTTGGAATAGTGGAGATTTATTGTTAAAGCAAGTTGTAAAATTACTTAAAGATAAGTTTAGAGATTATTCTATTTTTAGATTAGAAGGTGATGATTTTGTTATCCTTGCTGATAAAAATCTAAAAAATGATTTTTCATCAATAAAAGATTTTTTAGTAAAATCTGGTGATATTGTGCAATTAGAAATAAAAGAATTTAATACAAAAGACCAGCAAATTAAATCAACAGATGACATAAAAAAATTGATAGAGTGCTAGTAATTTCGGAGTTTCTGGAAGAATTTATCTAATTATCTGTTGACTTTAAAATGTAATTACATTATAATTACATAAGAGGAGTTAATTATGACTATGCTTAT
>CAZBPU010000067.1:0-9969 GCA_964493845.1 uncultured Sulfurospirillum sp. | reverse complement strand
CTAAAGATACTCCCAAAACTAAATGAGCATAAGATGAAAAACGTTTAAATATAGAGTACCCAGCTAAAATCAAAAGTATAGGAAAACTAAGCCAAAAAGCAAGAGAGTTTATAACATAAGCAACTGACACAAAAACTACAGCATTTAAACCAATAAAAAGTTTCATATTTTGCTCACCAACTCGCCCATCTACACTTGGTCGATTTGCAGTTCTTGGATTATGCTTATCTATGTCTCTATCAGCATATCTGTTAAAACTCATGGCAAAGTTTCTTGCACTTATAGCTGCTAACAGTCCTAAAATCAAAAGTTCCCAACCAAACCAAAAAGTTCCATTTATCTGTTTTGAAGAGACTATCATAGCTATAAAAATAAATGGTAATGAAAATATAGAGTGCTTAAACATAATAAGCTCATTTATATCTTTTAAAACTTTAAAAAACTTTTGCAATATTTACCTTCATAAATTATTTGCTATAATTGTAGCAAAATATGATTTAAAGGTATATTTTGAGAGAAATAGCAATATTGGGACCAACTGCCTCAGGAAAAACTTCACTTAGTATAGAGTTAGCAAAAAAGATAAATGCTAACATTCTCTCACTAGATTCTCTAAGTATCTATAAAGAGATAGACATTGCTTCGGCAAAGCCTACATATAAAGAGAGAGAAGGTATACCACATTTTGGTATAGATGCTCTAAATGTAGACGATAATTTTAATGTAACTATCTTTTTTGAACTATATAAAGAAGCAAAAGAGCAGAGTCAAAAAAATAACAAAAATCTCATCATAGTAGGTGGCACTGGGTTTTATCTAAAATCTATGATAGATGGGATAAGCTATAAACCTGACATAAATAAGCAAACAAGAGAAAAAGTAAAAAACTCTCTCTCATTAGGATATGAACTTATAAATGAATTTGATGAAATATACGCAAGTACTATTAGTAAAAATGACTCCTATCGTATAGAAAAATGGTTAGAAATCTACTTTCAAACAGGTATCATACCGAGTCAATTTTTTAAACAAAATCAACGAGAACCTATAATAAAAGAGATTGATCTTTTTGAAATATCTATAGAAAAAGAGAGATTGAAAGAGAGGATAAAACTTAGAACTCAAATTATGATTGAAGATGGACTAATAGATGAAGTATTTTACTTAGAGAAAAAGTACACAAGAGCACCAAATCCAATGAAAGCTATTGGTATTAATGAAACGCTTAGTTTTTTAGATGGAGATTTAAATAAAAATGAACTCAAAGAAAAAATAATCACTAACACAACAAGACTAGCTAAAAGACAAAAAACATTTAACTCATCACAATTTGATAAGCATTTTCAAGGAACTACAGACGAAATAAAAAAGTTTATACTAAAAAGCTAACTCACTCTAAGGGAGATAAAATTTTGATTAACTATAATAACTTTTCATTGGAGCTTGTGTAGCTATAGGACTAAAAGAGAAAGAAATTTATAAACTATTTATTGATTTTTCAAATATTTTTAATTGGGTTAAATTTTCTCTACATAGAAATTCTGTTATAAAAAGTAGTAAAATTAAAAAGATTTTTACTAATATCTATTGTAACCTCATCTTATCTTTTTTAAACTGCTCTATCCAATAGTTATTAAAACTCTTATTTAGTTTTACAAACTGATCTATTGGTTCAAACTTTTGTATAGTTGCTACGAATAAAACAGCTGTTATGACAAGAGCTATACTCATCTCTTTTGTAAAAAATACCATTTTTCTCGCTCTATTTTTTAAGTATGCTTTTATTGGTTTGATATTTAACCATATATGTATAAGCCCAGCTATAGTAAACACGACCATAAAAGAGAGATGCAAGGCTTGCCATTGCATCTTATCAAGTCCTAGCATTTTCCACTTTATCATCATAGAGAGTCTTCCAAATGGAGATATAAACTCTGCTACTCCACTAATAACCATAATCATAAACGAAAATAGCATTACAAACGAAGTTATTTTTCTTAACATTATACACACCTATAGTTTTTTGTGATATTATATATAAATTTTTATAATTTAATTGTTAAACTTATTGGACAGTGGTCACTTCCTGTAATATTGTCTAAAATATCTGCATCTTTAATACTATCTTTTAAATCTTCTGAAACATAAAAATAATCTATTCTCTAGCCAACATTATTTGCTCTTGCATTAGCACGGTATGGCCACCAACTATATCTCTCTTTTATATTACTATGCAGATGTCTCTAAAAGCTCATCTATCCACTTTAGTGCTTCTTTTTTATCAACAGCTCTTATGCCATTGACATTCCATGATATAAATGTTAATTTATTCATAGTAATTTCAAATTTTGCTCACATATATCTTTCCATGAACTTTTAACTTTTATATTTTTACATTTCGTAAAATACTCTTTTGCTTCTTTGTTTTTACCTAGTTTTATACTAAGCTCTCCTGCACTATAAAATGCTCTTGTCATCTCTTTAGGTCTTATTTTTAACTCTATCAACCCTTTTACTACTACTAGTGCCTCTTTTATTTTTTCTAGCCTTTGTAGAGCACCTATAAGGCTGAGTTCTACATCCGGTGTATAAATATAACTTTTATACCTTTTTTGAAGTGTAATTATTTTTTTAGCATATTCTATTAAAAGCAAATCATTTCTATCATCTTTAGCACGTTGTACTATTTTCATAAATACATCACTATTTTTCAAATCATTTGGACTATTTTTTTCTATCTGTTTTGCTATTTCTATAGCTTTTTCAACCTTTTTTAATTTTATTAATGAGAAAAATATCATTTCTAAAGTATCTCTTTTAGGTTTAGTCTTTAAAGATTTAGATAATTTCATGATATCTTCACCGACATTAATAACATCAGTATATTTATTAAGTCTATAAAGACTTAGAAGATATTTTTGCATCCATCTATTTCTTGATTTTAATGTTCCCTTTTTTACATATAATTCACTAAGTTCTTTTGCTTTTTTATATCTGGATGTTCTTATTAAACAATCAAAAACTTTACTCTTATCAAATTTATCTAAATTTAACTTATATTTTTCTATATACCCAACTGCTTTTTCACACTTGTCGTCTTTAAGAGACAATATTACTAACGCATTTGCTGCACTTAATACTTGCTCATTTGTTGTATTACTTTCACTTACATAGTCTAATGCACTTTGCATTTTTAAAACATCTTCATATCGTTCTTGCGATAACAGTAGTTTTGCTTTTTCTATTAAAGCCTTATCGCCTATTTTATTCTTATACTTTTTTATCAATTCATCATAATAATTCGCAAGTTTTGTTTCATTGGTCTCGTTTAATTCAAAAAATAGTTCATCTAGTGCAGTTTGAACTTCATCTTTATACTGACCATATTTATACTCTCTAAGATACTGTTCTAGCCTATCATATGCCTCTTTAATATCATTTGCCTTAGCATGCCATAAACCGCTATCTCTCATTAAAATTTCTCTATTTTCATCACTCTTTTTCAAATCTACTAATAACACATCTGCTACCTTTGCAGCTATATCATACAATCTATTTTGAGATAATTTTTCTGCTAGTGCATAAGAAGATGCTCTATCTTTTAACAGATACTCTTTATTTGCTTCTAAAACTTTAACTAAATACTCTCTCGCTTTTTGAGTCTTTCCTCTATCCATCTCTTTATCACTCAATCTTATCGCCGCTTCAGCTGCAATATCTAAATCTTTTGCAGAGTATAAAACATCCAAATAAAGTTTTATTGCCTTATCTTTTTGTCTAGAGTTATATAATGAATCAGCAAAAACAAGTATAGCTTTTCTTGTAAATGGACTATCTTTATGCTCACTTATAAGTATATCCATAAAATAGTTTGCATCAGACTTAAACCCCATTTTCAAATATGCTTTTGAAATCAACATCAATACTTCAGGAATATTATTATCCGAAGGAAAAGATTTTATCCAAGCTTTTCCTTCTGTCACTATATCATTGCCATCAAACTTATCTGTTATTCTAACTATGTTTTCATATATACCTCTATCTATAGCTCTTAATCTATAGAGTAAAAATTCACTTTTAAATATAGTTTTTGGATATTTTTCTACTATAGATAAACTATCTTCAACAACATCTACATATCTTTGATTTTTATAACTCTTTTTCAAATCAAGATATAGTTTTATATCTTTTGATTGAACATATGATATAGGTGCTCCATTTAGGTCAAGCGCTCCTACATAAGGTTTTATATCTTTAGCATAAGTTATAGGAAAGTTTATATTCTCTTTTTTATTACCCTCTATAAATGGAGATTTTTTGTATAAAAGTATACTCCAATGATTTGCCATTTTTTTATGAGTATTGGAACTAACTTCATCACTCATATATAAAGACTCATCAATTTGAATCAATTTTGATTTTACTTTTGGTTCAATACGTATATAAAATTCTTTCTCTTTTTCTAAAAAATCTATAGTTACTAATGACATTTTTTTTGGCATTATTGGTGTTTTTACTATTTTATTAAATCTGCAAAGGTATATTTTTTTATCTAAACTTTGAGGAATTATTTGACAATCAAGTGGTTCACTATCTTCGATATGTAAAACTGCATATGCTTCATCACTAACTTTTGCACTATTTAAAACAATAGTAAGAGAAAAGAGTTGTGTTGTAATAAGGATTAAAAGTAATAGTTTAATTTTCATAGGAGTATTATATCAAAAAAGGGTAGACTCTGCTACCCTTTTAATTGATATTAAAACCCACTAGTTGTTACGTAATTCATTATTATATTTAAAAGTGGTTCTACCATTACAACAGAGATTGAAGTAACTAAAACTGCAAAACCTAAGATAACTTTTAAAACTGTTGACATATTACTAGTATAGATATGCTCATCATCAGCAATAGGCTCTTTTAAAAACATATAAACTATAAGTTTCATATAGTAATAAACTGCCATTGCACTATTGAGTGCCATAATAATTGCTAAAACTATATGTCCACTATTGACTGCTGCACTCATAAGATATAACTTTCCCCAAAAAACCGAGAAAGGAGGCATACCAGCAAGAGCAAACATAAATATACCCATAATCACTGCATTTGTTGGCATAAATTTTATCATACCTGAGAACTTAGAGAAAGGGTGTTGATATCTACTATCCCAAAGGTTTTTTCTATGTCTTGTTGCCCATAACATTGTAAATGCTCCAAGGTTTGCAAACAAAAATAGTACCCAATATAAAAATAGTCCAGCATTTGCTTCTGATGTTCCTATAAGAATAGCTGATAAAACAAAACCTGCATGAGCAATAGAACTAAATGCTAACATACGTTTTACATCTTCTTGAACTAAAGCTACAATATTACCAAATGTCATAGTCATTATGACTGTTATATAAAGAATATTTTCTAACCAAACAACACCTGAGCCTATTAACATTTCAAATAGTCTCATAGCAACTACAAAACCTGCTATTTTTGGTACTATTGACATATATCCTGCAAGTGCAGCTGAACTTCCCTCATAAACATCTGGTGTCCATGTATGAAATGGTACCATAGAGAGTTTAAAACCTAAAGCACCCATCATAAATACAGTTCCAGCTAAAACAGCAACAAGTGGCTCAAAGTTTCTTGCTTGAAGAACTTCTGCAATCTGATGAATCTCTATACTACCTGTGAGTGCATAAAATATCAAAGCACTCATAACATAAAAACCAGCCGCAAGTGCTCCCATAGTAAAGTACTTAATAGCAGCTTCATGTGCTTTTGCACGGTTATGCATAGCTATCATAGTATAAAGTGCAAGTGAAGCAGTCTCAAGTCCAATGAAAATCAAAATTAGATTATCACTTGAAACCATAAACTGAAATCCTGCAATCATAAACAAAAATAGTGCATAAAACTCTGCCATTGCAAACTCTTGAAAACGACGTCCACCAAGTGCAAGTGGAACAAAAAGAGCTGATGTAACTAAAATAATAATCTGAGTCATCAAAGCAATACCATCTACAAGAACAACATCAAAAAAGCCCCTACTATCTCCGTTATAACCTAAAACTGCTCCCAATGAAAGAAGTATAAACAGTACAGTTAAAACTGTGAAAAAACTTTTTGAAAGATTTTTTGTCATTAAATCTATAACAATAATACTTAATGCTCCAAAAACAGTAATAGCCATAGGAAGAAGTGAAGTTATATTTAAAGCAGCAAAATCTATACTTATTGGTTCTAACATTACTCACCCCCTTTTATAGTGTTTACTTTTACGATAAACTCTTTTGCTTCTTGTGTTACTGCTTTTTTCTCCATCAATACAATCATTTTTTTAACACTTGCATCAATTGGAGCTAAAACTGGTTTTGGATATATTCCTAAAATAACAACTAAAGCTACTAATGGAATAAGAGCAGCTAACTCTCTTCCTTGCAAATCTTTTAAACCTCTATTTTTTTCATTTGTAATTTCACCAAAAAATGATCTCTTATAAAGAGTAAGCATATAAACTGCTCCAAGAATAATACCTGTACCAGCAAAAAGTGTCATAATCCAGCTAACTTTATAAAAGCCCATTAGAGATAGAAACTCTCCAACAAAACCAATAGTTAAAGGAAGACCAACTGATGCCATAAGCATGATTCCATAAATTGTTGCAAACGTAGGCATTGAGATGGCAAGTCCACCAAATTCACTCATCATTTTAGTATGCCGTCTATCATATATACATCCAACAAGCATAAATAGTGCTCCACTAACGATACCATGACTTATCATAAGAAATATTGACCCTGTGATACCTTCTGCATTGATTGCAAAAGTACCAAGAATTATAATACCCATATGTGAAATCGAGCTATATGCAATAACTTGTTTCATATCCTCTTGAGCATACGCTACCATTGCTGCATATATAACCATAATAATAGCTACAACCGCAATTGGTATCAAAAAGTAAACTGTTGCATCAGGAAAGAGTGGAAGTAAAAATCTCACCATTCCATAAGTTCCCATTTTTAAAAGAACAGCAGCTAATATAACCGAACCAATCGTTGGTGCTTGACCATGAGCATAAGGTAACCATGTATGAAATGGAAACATAGGTACTTTAATAGCAAATGCTAAGAAAAATGCTCCGAATAACCAAAGCTGTGTATTAAAAGGCAGTATTAGAAGTTGCCAATCTGGTATACTAAAACTCCATATTCCCGTTGTTGCATGATATATATAACCCATATATAAAATACCTACAAGCATAAGAACTGAACCTGCAAATGTATATAAGAAAAATTTTATTGCTGCATAAATTCTTCTATCACTTCCCCAAGCACCAATGATATAAAGCATTGGAACAAGTGAAAATTCCCAGAAAAGATAAAACAAAATTACATCAAGACTTAAAAACACACCAACCATAGTCATCTCTAAGTATAAAACTGAGATAATTAAGTTCTTTGCATCTTTTTTTATACTAAGCCCTATAAGTGCAATCATAGTCATAAATGTACTAAGTATTACTAAAAACAGAGATATACCATCAACTCCCAAATGGTAACTCATACCAAAATGTGAAATTAATGTTACATGCTCAACAAACTGAAAACCATCTATATTTCCATCAAACGCTATCCAAAGTGAAATAGTAAGAAAAAACTCTATAGCAGCTACAGTGATACCGTAAACTCTTATACTATCTTTGTTTACTAAAAATCCAAAAATCCCCGCTACTAGTGGAAAAAATATTATTAATGATAAGATATGATCCATCGCCTACTCCTATACCATTGGTCTATAAAAAATTGCTAATGCTAGTAATATCACAATACCAGCTACCATCCATCTAAGCATTGATGATAAATTACCACTATGCATCTTTCTTGCTTTCTCACCACCACCGTATATAGTTTTTGCTATCATATCTACCGTGCTATCTACGATTTTATTATCAATATTCAACCATACAAACTTAGAAAGTGCTGTAAAAGGTTTCATAATACCCTCTTTATAAAGTTGAGGTATATAATACTGATTAATAAGAAGTTTATATACTCCCCACTCCTCTATCTTCTTACTAAAACCACCTCTTTTATACTTATAAACTGCATATGCAATACCACTAAGCGCCATTGCAGAAGTTGCAAATATAAGTATAGATGCTACACTATGGTCAAGTGTAAACTCATAATTACTTAGCAATTGAGTTGTAAACTCATGAAATGAGTGCTCAAAAAATCCAGCTATAATTGCTAAAAGTGCAAGTGGAGTAAGCGCATAAATAACAAATGGTTTTGCCTCATGAGGATGAAAGCCAAGTTTCTCATGAACTTTTTCTCCAAAAAAGACAAGCATAACTAAACGAAAACTATAAAATGCTGTCATACCAGCACCAATAAAGAGTGCAAACCATAAAAAGTATGAACCATCATTGAAAGCTACTTCTAAAATCTTATCTTTACTAAAAAATCCTGCAAATGGATATATACCTGCAAGTGCTACTGAAGCTATACTCATAAGTATTGCTGTTGGTCGCATTGCTTTATATAGTCCACCCATTTTCTTGATATCAAGTTCATTATCCATAGCATGCATTACGTTACCAGCACCTAAGAAAAGAAGTGATTTGAAAAATGCATGAGTCATTAGATGAAAAAGTGCTACCCAATACGCTCCAAGTCCAGCTGCTACAAACATATAACCAAGCTGTGAAAGAGTAGAGTATGCAATAATACGTTTTAAATCTCTATTTACAAGAGCCATTGAAGCTGCAAAAACTGCTACAAATGCTCCAAGAGATGCTATAAACATTCCAACTTCAGGAATAAGAGCATAAATTTCTCCTGCACGAATTACAAGATAAACACCTGCTGTTACCATAGTTGCCGCATGTATTAAAGCTGAAACTGGAGTTGGTCCTTCCATCGCATCAGCAAGCCATGTATGAAGTGGAAACTGTGCTGATTTACCCATTGCTCCAATAAACAAGAATATACCAATCCAAGTAATTGTACTTATATCAAGGTTTACAATATTTGCAAAAACTATATCATATTGAAGTGAGCCTATATTCCAATAGATTAGGAAAAGTCCCATTAACATTCCAAGGTCAGCAATTCTATTCATAATAAATGCTTCATTTGCAGCCCAAGATGCACTATGTTTTTTATACCAAAATCCGATAAGCCCCCAAGAACAAAGTCCAACGCCTTCCCATCCAATAAAAAGTCCAACAAAGTTATCACTCATAACTAAAATCATCATAGAAAAAACAAATGCTGAAAGCCAAGAGAAAAATCTATTGAAACTCTCATCATGTTCCATATAACCTATAGAGTAAATATGAACTATCGTTGAAACGAAAGAGACTGTTACCATCATAATAACTGAAACTTGATCAACTACAAAACCAAATGGGATAGAAAGATTTCCTGCACTTATCCAATCCATCAGTTTTACATGTACAATCACATCTTCGTTAACATAATTAAGAAGTATCATTGATGCAACAAAAGAGATGAAAATCATTGCTGAAGCAAAAATCCCTACATAAAGTTTCTTAGGTATTTGTGCAAAAAGTGCTGTTATTAATGAACTAATTATTGGTGCAAAAAGTGCAATATATAAATATTTTTCCATTTTACTACCCTTTCATCATCTGTAGAGAATCAAGGTCAGTTGAACCAGTCTTTTTATACCAAAGAACCAACAAACCAAGCCCAACAGCTATCTCACTAGCTGCTACTGCTATTATAAAAAATGCAAACATTTGCCCACTCAAGTCACCATAATAATGTGAAACTGCTGCAAAGCCAATGTTAACTGCATTTAACAAAATCTCTGTTGAGAAAAAAAGCATCAAAAGATTTTTTCTCTTCATAACACCAACAAGCCCAATACTAAAAAGAATCCCTGAGAGAACTAAATAGTGAGTTAAAGTTATCATATTATCTCCCCTTTCTCTTCATC
>CAZBPU010000066.1:0-9996 GCA_964493845.1 uncultured Sulfurospirillum sp. | reverse complement strand
TGTTTTATTTTTTTTAGGTGCTAAAACCCACAATTCTATTTTTTCATTATTTCTTGAATCTACACGTTTTGTTCTTTTTGAAGAAGCTCTTACCTCGCGCCTAAGGTGTAAGTCTTTTCTGTAACGGTTATTGTTTCGTAGTTCTTCGATTATTGGATGCTTACTATCTTCGTCAACTACTTCCGCTAGATTTGAAAATATAAGAACAATTTTTCCATTAGAAGTTAGATGTTTTAGTGCTTGCTCAAAAAATCTTGGAAATAGTTCTTCTTCATAGTACATTGCTTTATCAATTCCCTCTTCAAGCTTATGTTTTGCTTTTATCCAAGGAGGGTTAAAAACTATCAAATCAGATTTTACGTCACAGTTTTCAAATAAATCACCATAATTTAGTTTTATTTTCTCATCAAATCCTAGTCTTTTACACTCTTGTGAAACACCAATAATTGCATTTTTATTTGTATCGGTTGCAAAGATGTTTTTAAAACCATTTTGGATTAGTTGGAATGACAAAACACCACTTCCTACTCCAATTTCTATCGCACTCTCTTTCTCTCCATTGTATTTTTTTAGATATTTATCAAATAACTTTAAGTGATCAAATCGTGTTGGAAAATATGTTCCATAAAAGGGATGAAGAGTTAAATCTAAAGTTTTAATTTCAATACCTTTTTTATACCATTGCCATGAACTATTTAAGCCTTGAAGCTCAGGAAAAGAGATATAAAACTCTGATATATCAGGATATAAAAGCTCTAACCAGCCGATATTTGGAGATTTTTTAACACGAAGTTTATTGTTTTTTACTTTTAGCAATAACCTATGAGATGCTTCCCTAAATGCACTACGATATTCGCGTTGTCCTTTAAAGCTTTTGTCACTATATTTGCGTGAAAGACTTCTTTTTAATTCAGCTAAAACCACTAAACCATTACTGTAAAGCTTTTCAATAAGAACATACTCTCCTGAAATCATTTCAAGAACAATCTGTTTTACATCTGTCTTGCCATAGAAGCTTATAGCTTCAATTTCGTTAGTTATGATATCTGGTCTATTGGGTTTCATGTTTACCTTTCGTATGCTAAGCCCAAATTATGCAATAGAAATCACAAAACTAGCACTCATCATTGAGTCTACAGTATTTATAATCCTATATGTGATTTAGTCCAGTTAACATATCATATCCATATATTATCAATCAGCCTAGTTTTACCAACTCTTGCCGCAACTAAAATAATAGAGTTTTTTAGCTCTATAGCCTCTATCTTATCAAACTTTCTATTGGTTACAGCAATATATTCTACATGTAAACTCTCTAAAACTTCTCTCATTTTTGTTTTTATAGCTTCTACTTGTAACTCTCCACGCATAATCTCTTGTGAGGCAATTTTTAGGGATTTAGAGATGTTTAGAGCTTCTATTTTTTCTTTATAATCTAAATAAGCATTACGGCTCGAGAGAGCTAGTCCATTTTCATCTCTTATTATCTCGCAAGGGATTATATTTGTATCTAAAAATAGAGTTTTTACCATATTTTCTATAAGAAATAGTTGTTGAGCATCTTTTTTTCCAAAGTAGGCATTTGTTGGTTTTGTAATGTTCAAAAGTTTTAGTACAACTCTTAAAACTCCATCAAAGTGTTTTGGTCTATTGTATCCTTCAAGTATATAGCTTTGTTTCATAGGTGCAATAATACTTGGTTCATCTTCAAAGTATATCTCTTCTTCACTAGGTATAAAAAGTACATCAACACCAGCAAGTTCACATATCTTAACATCTGCCTCATATCTATTTGGATACGTTTTAAAATCTTCACCTGCTAAAAATTGTGTAGGATTTACAAAGATAGATACTATAGTTTTTTCATTTTTTTTAATAGACTCTTTTATAAGAGATATATGCCCTTGGTGCAATGCACCCATAGTTGGAACAAAACCAATGCTATATGTAAGAGATTTTCTATAATTAATAAGTTCTTTTGTAGTTTTTAATATTTTCATTTTAGGCACTTTATTGTAAAATAAGAACTTAATTATATCTAAAAAAAGCTTAGCATAGTTTTTTGGGCTTTGCTCAAAAAATATAATTAAATAAAAACAAAGGTTAAAATTTGGATAGTTATGAATATACAGAACTTTTAAAAAAACTTGCAATTAAGATTGATAATATTGCACAGATAATAAAACCTGATTCTATAAGAGAGAGACTTAAAGAGATTGAAGAGATTGAACAAGATCCAGCTTTTTGGAGTGATGCTAAAAAAGCAGCAGTTATCTCAAAAGAGAAGACAAAAGCAAACTCGATTTTAACAAGATATGAAAAAGCAAAAACAGCATTAGAAGATACAAATGATATTTATGAGATGGCTTTAGAAGAGGGTGATGAAGAGACAGTAGCTGAAACAGTCGCAGAAGCTAGTAGCTTAGAAACTCTTGTTAGTGATTTAGAAGTTGCTATGATGCTTAGTGGTGAGGAAGATAGTAACAATGCTATCATTTCTATCCATCCAGGAGCGGGTGGAACTGAGAGTCAAGATTGGGCTAGTATGCTTTATCGTATGTACCTTAGATGGGCTGAACGTAAGGGTTTTAAAGTAGAAACTTTAGATTTTCAAGAGGGTGATGAAGCGGGACTAAAAGATGTAAGTTTTGTGATACGAGGGCTCAATGCTTATGGTTATTTAAAAGTGGAAAATGGTATACATAGACTTGTAAGAATTTCTCCATTTGATTCAAATGCAAAAAGACATACCTCTTTTAGCTCGGTTATGGTTAGTCCTGAGATTGATGATGATATTGATATTGATATTGAAGATAAAGATATAAGAATAGATACTTATCGTGCAAGTGGAGCTGGTGGACAACATGTAAATAAGACTGATTCAGCAATTCGTATAACACATATAGAGACTGGTGTAGTGGTACAGTGTCAAAATGATAGAAGTCAACACAAAAATAAGGCAAATGCTCTAAAGATGCTAAAATCTCGTCTTTATGAACTTGAATTAGAGAAACAACAAGCAGAAAAAGCTGGTATTGAGAAGAGTGAGATAGGTTGGGGGCATCAGATACGCTCATACGTAATGGCACCATACCAGCAGGTAAAAGATACAAGAAGCAATATACCTTACTCAAATGTAAGTGCAATTTTAGATGGAGATATATCAAAACTGATAGAAGGTGTGCTAATAGCACAACAAAAATAAAATTTTAGGAAAAGGAAAAAAATGACAAACGACGCTATTTTAAAGCAGTTAGATTATACGGTGACGAAAAGTGCATTAGAGCAAGTAGAAAAAGTAAAAAATAACACACATGGATTTGATTATGTAGAAAAACATCTTATAGCTTTACATAACCAACTAAAAGCTCATCTATCTTATGTTGCTCTTTCAAGTACAAAAGATTTTTTCAAAATAAAAAATGAGGCAAAAGGTGATGAGATGATAGCTGAAGTAAATGAAATTATTTCTCGTTGGTCTGAAAAATTTAAAATAGATATTGAAAAAGTTCCAGGAAAAAATACTTATTACGTATTGGGATACAATAAATAACGTGTAGGGATTTTCCCTACGCGTAGTTATATTTTAGGGTATATTTTTATCTCTTTGATTTCAAACATGTCTTGAACTTTTTGTACAAAAGGGTTATTTAGTATCTCTTTGACTTCTTCTTCTTTTTTATCATGTGTGATATGACCTGATATACAGCTTTCTGTATTGGAGCCTTCATTTGGATTAAACTCTACATCTTCTATCATAGAAGAAGATTCTTCATTTGCCTTATCGGCTTCAATTAGCTTTTTTTTTTCGCTTTGACTCATTTTAATTTTAGTGTCAATCCCAAATATCTCTTGAACAAACTGTCTTATAACAGGATAACCATGCTTAAGAGTTTTTTTGTTTTCATCATCGGCTGAAGATGCCCACATAAGAGTTCCATCTTCATAGCTTGTGTACTCTATGTAGTTTTTAAAACAAGTTGCTAATTCATAACTTCTATCTTCAAGTTTTGCAATAAGTTTTGCAAAAAGTTCTAGTCCTTTATCCTCTACATGTAAAGGTTCTAAAGTTTGTTTTGATTCAATTGTTGTTTTTTTAGGAGTATCGATTTTAGTGATTTTTTCTACTTGTGGAAGTCTAAACTTTTCTCCCTCAAGTGAGTTTACCATCTCTTCAATAGTCTTTATATTTACAGCTTCAAGCATTTTGAAAAACAGAAGAGTTAGTACAAAACCATTATCTGCATTTAAAAATAGAAGATTTTTAGATTCACTAAGTATTCTAAAAAATCTCTCAGTAATAAGAGTTGAAAATCTACCATCAGAATTGAAAAATGAATCTTTTAGATAAGCTATAAGCTCATCAATTATTACTTCACACTCATAGGTTTCTAACTCTTTTACTATCTCTATAAGTTTTTTTCTATCTTCTTTTAGTATGGTATCAAATATCATCTCTATCTGATTTGGGTCTAGCAGTCCTAGCATAGAGGCAACTTTTGTAGGAGTTATTTTACCGTTAGAAAAGATTATAGCTTGGTCTAGTAGTGTTAAAGTATCTCTTAGTGAACCATTTCCTGCACGGCTTAACATCTCTAAAGCACTGTTTTCATACTCTATATTTTCGAGATTAAGTATATGTGATAAGTGATGTACTACATCTATATTTGCTATAGTTTTAAATCTAAAGTGCTGTGTACGAGATAGTATAGTAGCTGGAAGTTTTAAAGGGTCAGTTGTTGCAAGTATAAACTTTACAAACTCTGGTGGCTCTTCAAGTGTTTTTAAAAGAGCATTAAAAGCTTCTTTAGTAAGCATATGGACTTCATCAATAATGAAAATTTTAAATCTAGCACTATTTGGTCTATACTTGGTTTGTTCAATTAAGTCTCTTATATCATCTATTTTTCGTGAACTAGCAGCATCCATCTCTATAATATCTATATGTCTACTATCATTTGCTTGTTTACAGTGTTCACAAATTTCACAAGGAGTAGATGTTGGGCCTTTTTCACATACTAAAGCTTTTGAAAAAATTCTTGCTGTCGATGTTTTTCCACTTCCTCTAAGTCCTGAGAACAGATATGCATGTGAGAGCCTATTTTGATTTAAAGCCAGTGTTAAAGTTTGTGTAATGGCATCTTGACCTATGAGTTTATCAAATGAACTTGGACGGTATTTTAGTGCTAATACTTGAGACAATTAAAAACCTTTACATGTAAAATATAGTATAATTCTACTGTTATTATATATAAGAGGATATTAAATGAAAAAAATTATTTTAAGTGTTTTATTGTTGTTATCGGTTGGAGCAATTTTTAGTGGTTGTGAAAAGAATGATTATCAACATCCAATGTACAGAAATGGTAGTAAATAAAAAGGCTTTTAGCCTTTTTATTCATTCATGTGATTTAAAAACTCTTCATTTGTTTCTGTTTTTAGCATTTTTGCATATAAAAATTTAAGTGCTTCAGCATCTTCCATTTGGCTTATTGCACTTCTGAGAGCCCAAATACGCTGTAATTTTTCAGGAGATTGAAGAAGTTCTTCTTTTCTTGTTGCAGATTTCATTATGTTAATTGCTGGATAAATTCTTCTGTCAGAAAGGTTTCTATCAAGTACAAGTTCAGAGTTACCTGTTCCTTTAAACTCTTCAAAGATAACCTCATCCATACGGCTTCCTGTATCTACTAGAGCTGTTGCCACGATTGTAAGACTTCCACCAAACTCTATATTTCTTGCAGCTCCAAAAAATCTTTTTGGTTTGTGAAGAGCATTTGCATCAACACCACCTGTCAGAATTTTTCCACTGCTTGGAGTTACTGTGTTATACGCACGAGCAAGACGAGTGATACTATCAAGTAGTATAACGACATCTCTGCCCATCTCTACACTTCTTTTTGCTTTTTCTATTACTAGGTTTGCAACACGTACATGGTTGTTTGCTGGTTGGTCAAAGGTTGAGCTAAAAACTTCACCTCTAACAGATCTTTCCATGTCTGTTACTTCTTCTGGTCTTTCATCAACCAAAAGAACGATTAGTTCTACATCTGGATGATTTTTAGCAAGTCCATGAGCTAACTCTTTCATAATCTCAGTTTTACCACTTCTTGGAGGTGCAACGATAAGTGCACGTTGTCCTTTTCCTATAGGAGTAAAAAGGTCAAGTACACGACCAGTTTTTTTCATCTGTTCATACTCTAGTTTAAATGCTTCAGTAGGATAAAGTGGAGTTAAGTTTTCAAAAAGAGGTCTTTTTTTACTATCTTTTAATGGTAAATAGTTAATTGCTTCTATTTTTAAAAGAGCATTATATCTCTCTTGGTCTTTTGGTGGACGCACTTGTCCTGTAACAATATCACCATTTCTAAGAGCAAATTTACGTACCTGAGTTGCACTTACATATGAGTCATTTGCTGTGTCTGAAAAGTTTGCATCTAAAGCTCTTAAGAAACCATAACCTTCGTGCGTGATTTCTAAGATACCAGTAAAAAGTATAAAACCACCTTGAGTAGTTTGAGCTTTTAGTATCTCAAACATCAAGTCTTGACGTTTTAATTCCTGAGGATTTTCTATTTCAAGTTCTATTGCCATCTCTAGAAGTTTTTCTAGTGGAGTGTTTCTTAAATCTTCTATTTTGTGACCTTTAACAGGAACATGAGTTCTCTTGTTGTGGTGTTTGTTGTTTGGCTTGTGATTTGGTTTGTGATTGTTGTTAGACGCAGTCTCGTTACCGCCCATAAATATACCTTTGTGTTGTTGTGAATAAATCGCAGAAGTATCGCACTCTAAATTTTATTCAGTTGCAATCTTATGTAGTTTAAAAAGTGTATTTTATAACAAAGTACGATTTTTGTCAAGAAAATGCAAAAAAGAAGAGTGTGCTATAGAAAATAAGCCCTACAAATTTAAGTCCTATTGGGAGAGGCTGATTTGTTTCTATTAGGACTTTGAAAGTACCTAAATCACGTGAGTTTTGAATCTTGTCCATTAGTGATATTTTGAATCCAATATCTAGTATTTTGACGAAAATTAAAAAAGATGTTAAAAGATTATAATTTTGTAAAGATATTTGGGCAAATAGTATAAAATACAGAGTAGGGTGTAGAGAAATAAAGAGAATAATACCTTTTTGATAATAGTTAAAAAGGTTTTCTATATACTCTCTAAAGTTATTGCCTCGTTGCCAATAAATTTCAAAAAATTCTAATAAAATAAAAATAAGAAGAAAGTTTTCCACTAATCTTCTTTTTTATCATCTAATTGATCTTTATATTTTTCATGATATTCTATCATAGCAACTCTTAGTTTTTGTTCATTTTGTGGACTTAGACTTTCATGGCTTATCCATTTTACTTCATCTACTTGACCACCATAATCTTCTGAGAGCTCTTGGATTTTAATCTCAAACTCTTTTAAATCGTTGCAAACTACCATTCTTCCATCTGTAGTGTCTTTTAGTTCTATAAACCAACCACCATTTTTACTGTTTTTAACCAATGATTCAAATACAACTGCCATTATTTACCTTTAATTTTTTAGAAATTTTAGCATAAGATAGATATAATGACAAATTAAAAACATTTTGAAAGATTTTTATGGAAAAAATTAGATGTGACCATTGCCACTTAGAGTACGATAAATCACTATTGATAAAAGACAATGGAAAATATTTTTGTTGTAAAGGTTGTCAAGGTATATATCATCTTTTAAAAGATGAAGGTTTAGATAATTTTTATGAAAAAATGGGTGATAATACCATCGAGCCACCAAAAGAGCAACATGATGATATACAGAAGTTTGATTTAGATGGATTTAAACAAAAATATGTAAAACAAAAAGATGGTTTTAGTGAGGTTTCTCTCATCATAGATGGTATACACTGTAGTGCCTGTGTTTGGTTAAATGAAAAGGTACTTGGTAGAAGTGAAGGTATAGTAGAAGTTAGTATAAATCATACAAATAATAAAGCTAAAATCCTTTGGGACAATGACACTATAAAACTCTCAAACATTATCTCTCTCATAAGAAGCATAGGTTATAACGCTTATCCTTATGATGCAAGTATGCAAGAAGTTCAAGCAAATGCTAAAAGACGTGATTATTACTCAAGGCTTTTAGTTGGTGTTTTTACTACTATGAATATAATGTGGATAGCTGTAGCACAATATGAAGGATACTTTACCGGTATGAGGAGTGATATAAAAAGTATACTTAATTTTGCAGAGTTCATTTTGGCAACACCAGCACTTTTTTATACTGGAGGAGCTTTTTTTAAGGGAGCTTTTTATGCTATAAAAAATCGTTATGCTAATATGGATTTACTAGTGGTGAGTGGGGCTTTGAGTGCTTATATATTTTCTATTTATTCTATGTTGACAGGTCATGGTGATGTATATTTTGAGTCTGTGGCCATGATTATCACATTTGTTTTTACAGGAAAATATTTAGAAGTATTGACAAAGAAAAAAGCAGTAGATACTATGGATGGATTTAGCTCAGCAATGCCAAGTGAAGTTACTGTAGTAAAAGATAATGAAAAGTTTATAGTTAGTGTTGAGTCTGTTGAAGTTGGAGATATAGTAGAGCTTAGAGCAGGAGATAAAGTTGTTATTGATGGTACGATAATAAGTGGTGAAGGCTCATTTGATACTGCAAGTTTAAGTGGAGAGAGTGAACCAGTATTGCTAAAAAAAGATGATAAAGTTTTAAGTGGTTCGATTTGTGTCAATAGTGTCATTCGATATGAGATAACAACAGTTTATAGTGAATCTATGCTTAGTAAAATTATAACACTACTTGAAGACTCTATGGATAAAAAGCCACGTATTGAGAAGCTAGCAAATACTATTTCAGGTTATTTTTCAACTGTTATATTAGTTCTTGCTGTTTTAACATTTGCTTTTTGGTATTACTATAGTGGTACTTTTGAGCAAGCTCTCATAGTCTCTATCTCTGTTTTAGTCATCGCTTGCCCTTGTGCTTTGGGACTAGCAACACCTGTAGCTACTTTAGTTGGTATCTCAAAAGCTGCAAAAAAAGGAGTCTTGTTTAAAGAAGCTACTTTTTTAGAGACTATTGCAAAAGCTACTTTGCTAGTTTTAGATAAGACAGGTACGATTACTGAAGGAAAACCAAAAGTTGTAGACTCTTTTATAGATGCAAACTTTGATAAATCTATACTATATTCACTTGTTTGTTTATCTACTCACCCTATAAGTAAAGGGGTAAAAGAGTTTTTAGGCAAAACTCAGTTAAGAGAGTTAGCGGATATTATAGTAGTTGAAGCAAAAGGTATAAAAGCAAAATACAATGGTAAAGATATTTTTGCAGGTAATAGAGCTTATATGGAAGAAAGTGGTTTTATATGTGAAGAAGTAAGCAAGGCAAATTCTTTTTTACATGTAGCATTTGATGGTAGAATTGTAGCTAGATTTTCACTTGAAGATAGACCAAGAGAGGGTGCTTTTAAGACGATAAAGTATCTTAAAAGTATAGGATTGAAAGTAGTTATGCTTACAGGTGATAATGAAAAAGTAGCTCAAAAAATATGTGATGAGGTAGGTATAGAAGAGTTTAAAGCATCTCTATTGCCTACAGATAAAGCAGAGTTTATTACAAAGCAGAGAGAAAAAGGTGAAGTAGTTGTTATGGTAGGAGATGGTATAAATGATACTTTGGCATTGAGCCATAGTGAAGTTGCTATCACATTGGGAAGTGGAACTGATGTTGCTGTAAATATGAGTGATGTTGTTCTTATAAATGATGATTTTAGTTCACTAAAAACAGTATTTCAAATCTCAAATTCTACATTTTCAAAGGTAAAACAAAATCTTACTATATCAATACTGTATAATGTCATAACAATACCATTGGCAATGGCAGGATTTGTGATACCACTAGTAGCAGCTTTGAGTATGTCTCTTAGTTCACTAGTAGTTGTAGGTAATTCGATGAGGATTAAGTAGTTATTACCACCCCAACAAACTAACTCAA
>CAZBPU010000065.1:0-10079 GCA_964493845.1 uncultured Sulfurospirillum sp. | reverse complement strand
TTGATGAAAATAACAAAGCAGAGTTTGATGAAAACTTTGAAACTAAAACAAAAGGGCTTTATTTAGCTGGAGATATAGCAGTTCAAAGTGGTGGCTCTATTGCGATAGCATTAAATCATGCACATCATATTATAACTCATATTTTAAATCAAAAGTAACTATATGCAACAAAACTCTTTTTCTGTTTTTTTAAATATCGTATTAGGTTTATTGCTTTTAGGGAGTGTTGTTTTTTCATACTTTTTTGGAAATTTTGGTGGTATAAGTTTACAAGAGTTAAATAGAGACTATTTGATAAAACAAGAGTTAAGTTTTTCAGATTTACCTAAAGAGATACAAAAAAAGTATATAAATAGGGATAACTTTAAACTAAATCAAGAAGAAACAAAAGTAGATATGGTTTTTGATAATGAAGGTAATCCTATTGTTGATGGAGAAGAAAATCTAAGAAATATTATTAAAAATCTACAAGATAGAATCTCTTATTTAGAAAATGAAAATATGGTTTTAGCAACAGATAAAAGTGAATTGTTAAAAATTGTAGAGTATGAAAAATCTAAAAATAGTACAGAACAAAAGAGTTTACTATCTAATAATTTAGAAAAAATAAATGAAGCAGAAAAGCAACACTATCAAAACATAAGTGAACTTACACGTAAGATAAATGATTTGCATAAAGAAAATATTGATTTATCTCAGAAACTAAATCAAAAAGAAGAAAGCTATAAAAATAGTATTGAAGCTATGAAGAAGCAGATAGATGAAGAGAAAAAAGCTCTGAGTGATAGAGAAAAAGAGATGGATAGTATGTATCAAGAGAAAGTAGCCTCTATTAATGGATTAAGTAAATCTAAACAGCAGCAGATAAATGAACTACAAAATAAACTAAAATCACAATATAGTTCATCAGTAGTTAAACTTGGTAAAAAAGATCAAAGAATATCTTTATTACAAAATAAAATAAATGATTTGATGATAGAGAAAAATAGTATACTTACAAAAAATTCTCAAGAAATTATGAAATTAGAGAGAGAACATAGTAAAAAACTTCAAGAGTTTAATAAAATAGTTAAGAATAGCACACATGAGAGTGATTTAATTAAAGAAGAGTATAAAAAAACTTCTGAAAGAGTAAAAAAGAAGTATACTAATTTACTTAAAACTAAAACAGATGAGATAGATAAACTAAAACAAAAATTAGAAAAAGAAAGACAAAATAGTGTAATGATATTATCTAACAGTGAGCAAGCTATAATGGAAAAAGAGAAGATGTTAGATAAAAGAGTAACAACTATTAAAGAACAAAATAGAGTAAAAGTTGAAGAGTTAAAAAGGAAAATTGCTGATTTAGAGAATGAATTAAAAAGTGTAGAAAATAGTAAAAAAATAGTTTCATTAGAGTTAAAAAATAAAGAAAAGAAAATTTTATTGGATAATGATAAAATTTTACAATTGCAAGACAAGATAAAAATGTTTGAATATAAAAAGAGAAACATTGATACTGAAGTAAATACATTGGTTTTAAAAAATGAGAAAAAACATAATAAAAACTATAAAATTTTGAATGAAAAAATTGCTTTACTTGAATTAGAAGCAAAATCAATAATAGATAATAACAAGAAAGTTTTGTCTACTTTAAGTAATGAAAAAATAGAGTTAATAGATAAACTAAATAGTGCAAGAGAAGAGAATACAAAAAAAGAAAATGAGATAGATAAGCTTAAAAAGAATATAGAATTGATTGAAAAGAAAAAAGATGAGCTTGAGTTAAGTGAACAAGATAAATTGTCTAGTATACGAAAATCTTTTGATAATTTAAAAGCTACAGTTAGTTTAAAAGAAAAAGAGTATGTAAATGCTATATACCAACTAAAATCACTATTAAAAGAAAAAGAAGACAAACTTAAACTTAGAGAAAAAGATAAGTTAAAATTAGGAAAATATATACGTGAAATAACAGCTTTGAAAAAGACTATAAAGAAGCTTGATAGTAATAAAAGAAGTAGTAAATTAAAACAGCTTGGAAAAGTTGAATGTAGTGATATGGTAAGTGGAAACTTTAAAATAAGCCCTACATGTAAAGCTAAAGTAGATAAGTTTTTAAGCAAATATAATGATACATATTATTTTGAAGTTATACCAATAGTAGGTACAGGAGGCTTTGCATCTTTAAATAAAGTACAAAGAGATAAAAGACTTGGCATTCCTGATAGTGAGATAAAAAGGTTAACAAGGCTCTCAAATATAGGCTTAGGAAGAGATAGAGCAAAAGAGGGTGGTTGGTTGATACGTGAAAAATTTGGTGATAATGTTAATATAAGCTATACAGTTTATAGTATAAAATCAAAAGATAAGAGAGGTTTTGTTATACGTGTCTATAGATAAAACACTCTATCTTTTCCAGTATAAAGATGGCTATAGATACAATAGTGATTCTTTGATTTTATATGATTTTATATCAAAACTAAATCCTAAAGGAACTGTTTTAGATGTGGGTAGTGGTAGTGGTATAGTTGGACTTCTTATAAAAAGAGATTTTCCAAATATAGAGTTATTTCAAATAGATATTCAATCTTTACATGTAAAACTTACAAAGAAGAGTGCAGAGTATAATAAACTTAAATCTATTGTGCTACATACAGATATAAGAGAAGCAAAATTTGATAGAAAATTTGACTTTATTGTAACAAATCCACCATTTTATAGTAAAGGTAGCCAAAAGAGTGAAAATGAAACTTTAAAAATCAGTAGATATGCTGATATATTACCTTTTGATGAACTATGTAAAGTAGTATCTAAAAATCTAAATCCAAGAGGCTCATTTGTTTTTTGTTATGATGCAAAACAGATTGATACACTTTTAAGTACACTTTTAACATATAAGTTTAAAGTAAATGAGATAAGATTTGTCCATACTAAAGAGAACAGAGATGCGTCGTTGATTTTAATACATGCTAGAAAAAGTTCAAAATCTTTATGTAAAATAGAATATCCACTCTATATGGACTCTAAAGAGATGGAAAATATATATAAATCAACAAAAACGAAAAGTCTTTTATGGGTGGATTAATGAAAAAAGAAGGGTTTGACTTTGCATTTGACCCAAAGGCTTGTTCGGAGTGTGGTGGTGGATGTTGCATAGGAGAGAGTGGATATATATGGGTAACACCAGCAGAGATAAAAGCTTTAGCAAATAGATTAAATTTGGATACTAGAGAGTTTATAACTAACTATTTATCTAAAATAGGGTATCGTTATAGTCTCAAAGAGTTAGAATTTAATAGTGGATTTAGGTGTATATTTTTTGATATAGATAAAAAGCAGTGTAATGTTTATGAAGATAGACCATCACAGTGTAGAACTTTTCCTTTTTGGAATCATTTTAAAAACAATATAAGAGAGGTAGAAAAAGAGTGTCCAGGTATATACAGACTTTAGCAATAGTTATAGTTTTTTTCTTAGCAGGATGTTCTGTTAAGCAACCAATAGAAAATCAAACAGGTAAAAAAGCATTTGAAAATGAGGATTATCTTATCTTAGCAGCACTGGATTTACAGCAAAGAGGTAAATATAAAAGTGTAATAGAAATTTATAAAATACTTTATGAAAAAAGTAATAAATTAGAGTATTTGATTGAAGCAACAAAAAATTCTTTTTTAGCAAAAGATATAAAAAATACAGAGAAATTTTTAAAAGAAGCCTTAGAAAAAGAGCCAAAAAATAGTGAACTTAGACGTATAGAAATAGGTTTTTTAATTAATCAAAATAGAATTAATGAAGCAGAAAATAAAATTTTAGAACTTTTAAAAGATGATAAAAGTGTTAAAAATCTTAAAATTGCTGGTGGTATTTATCTACAAAAAAAATCTTATGAGTTAGCGTTAAAATATTTTGAAAGTGCATATAGGGTAGAGAATGATGAAAACTCCTTACTTCATATAATAGATATTGAGTATAACTATCTTAACAAAAAAGATGATGCTATTGCACTTTTAGAGACTCATATTCGTTTGAATAGTTGTGAGTTAAATACTTGCTATAAACTTGTCGAAATATACGGTAAAGAAAAAAATATAGATGGTGTTATATCAACTTATAAAAAACTTTATAAAAGATTTAAAAAAGAAGAGTATGCTAGAAAAGTTATAGAGTTACTAATGTATCTTAAAGATAAAGAAGGTGCTATAAAGTTTTTAAATCAAAGTGGATACAATCAAGATATGTTACTTGATATATATGTATCTTTAAAAGAGTTCAAAAATGCTTTACATGTAGCAAATCGTTTATATGAAAAAACTTCAAATCTTCTCTATCTTGGGAGAGCAGCAATATATGAATATGAAGCAAATAAAGACAAACTAGATAAAAAGATTTTAAAATCTGTTTCTAAAAAGTTTGAAAAGGTTGTGACAAAACTTCATGATCCACTCTATTATAACTATTATGGGTATCTTTTGATTGACCATGATATAGATGTAAAAAAAGGTATAGGGCTTGTTCAAGAAGCGTTACTGAAAGAGCCAAAATCACCTTTTTATTTAGACTCTTTAGCTTGGGGATACTATAAACTTGGGCGTTGTAAAGAAGCAAAAGTTATAATGGATAAGTTGATAGAAGTAAGTAAAGAAGAGGAGCTGATGATGCACTCAACAAAAATAAATGAATGTGTGGATAAAAAATGATTTTAGATGAGATAATAGAAAAAACAAGAGATGATTTACAAAAGAGGAAAAAAGAGTTTACTATGGATTGGTTGGGTAGAAGTCTAGCATTTAACCCTTTTGCTCCAAGAGATATAAAACCATATTTAACTGCAACAAAAGAGAATCCCTATAGAATAATAGCTGAAGTTAAAAAAGCCAGTCCTAGTAAAGGAGTTATAAGAGAAGATTTTGATCCTTTGAAAATTGCTCAAGAGTATGAAAAAGGAGGGGCAAGTGCTATAAGTGTTTTGACTGAGCCTCACTATTTTCAAGGTAATATAGAGTATCTTACAGGTATTAGAAGATATGTTTCAACTCCACTTTTAAGAAAAGATTTTATAATTGATGAGTATCAGATACTTGAAGCTGTTGTGTATGGTGCCGATTTTATTTTGCTTATTGCAAAAGCATTAAGTAGAAAAGAGTTAAAAGCACTACTTGAGTATACTTGGAGACTTGGTATGGAAGCTTTAGTAGAGATACATGATAAAGAAGATTTGACAAAAGCTATTTTTGCAGGAGCTAATATAATAGGAGTAAATCATAGAAATCTTGATACATTTGAGATGGATATGAATTTAACTGAAAAACTTATGCCTCTTATCCCAAATGGAAAGATAATAGTAGCAGAGAGTGGACTTAATGATAAAGAGACAATTGAGCATTTGAGTAAAGTAGGTGCTGATGCCTTTTTGATTGGCGAACATTTTATGAGAAAAGATAATATTAGTGAATCTTTAAAAGAGTTAGTAAAGGTATAAGATGGATTACATGTACGCCCCTTGGAGAGATGAATATATTAATTCTAAAGAGGAGAAAGGGTGCCCTTTTTGTAATATCGTTACAGATGAGAGTAAAGATGAATCTAGACATGTTCTATATCGTACAAAAAACTGTTTTTTAGTTATGAATAAATACCCTTATACTCCAGGTCATTTTATGGTTATACCTAATCTACATGTAGATGCTATTGAGACATTATCAAGTGAAACTTGGTTAGAGATGAGTGAACTTGTACAGAAGTCAGTAAAACTCTTAAAAGAAGAGTTTGGTGCTCATGGAGTAAATATAGGTATGAATCTTGGAGAGTGTGGTGGAGCTGGGATTGCAGAGCATGTTCACTATCATATAGTTCCTCGTTGGCAAAGAGATACAAATTTTATAACCGCAATTGCTGATACCAGAGTTTATTCCACAGATTTTGAAAAAATATATAAAAAATTGAAAAATATCATAAATGATAAGTTTTAAACTATGCTAGAAGAGATAAGTATAGATAACTTTTATAAGCATATAGATGAGTATGATTTAATTATAGATGCCAGAAGCCCTAAAGAGTATAATATTTCACATTTACCAATAGCTAAAAACCTTTATGCTTTAAGTGATGAAGAGCATCATGAAATAGGAGAGATGTATGTACAACACTCTAAACAAGATGCAAAGGTACTTGGTGCTAGTTATATATGTAAAAATGTTTCAAATCATCTAAAAACTATAAATGAGACTTTAAATCTTGGTTCTAAGATAGGAATCTATTGCGCAAGAGGAGGACTTCGTTCAACTTCAATAGCTACTATACTCTCTACAACTGGGTATAGAATATATAAAATAAGCAAAGGATATAAAGATTATCGTCAATATGTTTTAAATTATATAGAAAATTTTAAACATAAAAATTTTATAGTTCTTGGAGGTAATACAGGGTGTGGGAAAAGTGAACTTTTACAAAAACTATCACCATCAATAGACTTAGAAGGTTTGGCAAATCATTTTGGTTCAACTTTTGGACTTATGAACGGCTCACAGCCATCACAAAAAGCTTTTGAAAATAACCTGGCTCATCAACTTCAACAAATAGATGAAAAGAGTTGGATTTTTGTAGAAGGTGAGAGCAAAAAGATAGGTTCTATTGCACAACCAAGTCTACTTTATAAAAGATTACAAAGTAGTATTAGAGTAGAAATTACTGCACCACTAGAGCAAAGAGTTGAGCGTATACTAAAAGATTATATAAATATAGATGATGAGTATTTTTTTACATCTATGAAAACAATAACCCCATATATAAGAAAAAGTGCAAAAGATGAAGCTATAAGAAGTTATGAAAATGGAGATTTATCAAAAGTGGCAGAAATTCTTCTGGTTGATTACTATGATACAGTTTATAGAAAACCAAAAGAGATATACTGTACTATAGACAATACTAATGAGAGTGATGCTCTTTATGAGTTGAATGATTTGCAATCAAGATTAAGCCATTAGAAGTTATTTTATAAACTTTATCAACAATGGAGTCTACAAATTCTCTATGATGAGAAACAATGATGATACTTTTGTCTATATTTTTTAAAATTTCTACAAGTTTAAGTTGAACGTTTTGGTCCAAGCCATTTGTAGGTTCATCTAAAAGCATTAGTTTAGGCTCCATTACTAAAACACCAGCAAGAGCAACAAGCTTTTTTTCTCCGCCAGATAGATTATATACTACTTTTTCTTTTAGGTGCTCTATGCCTAAATCTTTCAGCATCATAGTTGCTTTTAAAAGTGCTTCTTTTTGATTCATACCTCCACTTAGTAGAGAAAATGCTACATCATCTAAAACTATAGGTGCTAAAAACTGATTATCGGAATTTTGAAAAAGATATCCTATCAGATCTCTCATAGGTTTAAAATCTTTTTCACTTTCAATGATATTATGAAATAGCTCCAATGAGCCACTACTTTTGTTTTTTAATCCTGATATTATATCAAGTAGTGTTGTTTTGCCACAGCCATTTGGTCCAATGATAGCAATTTTTTCTTTGTGCGTTATATTTAGATTTATATTTTGACATAGGATATGACCACCATTCTCATAAGAGAGGTTTTTAAGTGTAACTGAACAGCTCATAAGCTTACCTTTCCAAATTGAATACTTAGAGATAATAAGACAGAAAAAAGGATTAAAAAATCTTCTTTAGAAGATTTCTCCTTTTTATTTTGATAAATTTTACCTTGAAAGTTTCTTAGTATCATACTGTTTTTTAGTTTTTCTGCTCTATCAAAACACTTTACAATAAGCATTCCAATAACATTTGCATATACTTTGTAGCTAAATAGATTGGTTTTACTTTTGAAGTTTCTTATTTTCATTACATTTTTGGTTATATTAAACTCTTGTTTTATGATTATTATGAACTTGCCAACAAAAAAGAATAGAGATACAAGTTTATCTGGAAGTTTTAGAGTTTGCATACCACTAGCAATATCAAAAAGAGATTTCTTATGAAAAATAAGTAGAGCAAAAAGTATAATTGTATTTGCCCTTAAAGCAATAAGAAGGGCATAGTTATACTCTTTATGTATCATAGCACTTAGTACCATAATAATTATAAATATATTTAAAAAAAGCATCTTTTTAAGTATGCTTTTAAGAGCGTTTTTTTGGATAAATATTAGTAGTATAGTTGGTAAAAAGAGACTTAAATAAACTTCATTAAAAAAAGAGAGTCCAAAACTATATAAAATTGTACTGATTAGTCCAAAAGAAGATGAAATCATTTTTTAATAAATCTTAAAACAAAAAATATTAGAGCAATAATACCTAAAGCAAGAAGAATTTTTACATAGGACTCATTTTTATCTTCGCTTATCATTTCGTTCTCACTTTCATAAAAAACTCTATTTTTATGTCCCATAGATGCAACTACATCAATATATATTTTTTTTGCTATAAAAGGGAAATATATTTCACCTTTTTTATCTGTCTTCCCTTTGAATAGGATTTTTTTATCAACATCAAGTATTTCAACTTGACAATCTTGGCAAAATGAACTTTTAGTAAAATAACTTTTTATATGTAAGGTTTTACCGTCATCATCTCCAAGTATATAAAGTTTATGGGCATAAAGAAAATTTAGCATTAAAATTACTAAAAATAAAACTCTCATTTGATACTCTTTAATACTTGTGGGTATACTTTTTCTAAAAATGTAATAGCAAACATAGTAATAAATCCTTCTATTAACATAACGGGCATATTTGAGATAAAAGCTACTTTTGCTGCTGGTATTAATACTTCTCCATTTAATGCTAGTGTTAGCGAAAGCATCAATGCAGATAAAGTTACAGGTAAAAAGCCTATAGAAAAATATTTGATTTTTTTAAGCAAAGAATTCTCTACATGTATATGAAAAATTGCATAAGCTAAAAGTGCAGGAATTGCCATATTGAAAGTATTTACTCCCAATGTGCTTACTCCACCATATCCAAATAGTAAACCTTGCAAAAGTAGAGCTATACCAATAGAAATAAAAGCTCTAATACCCAATATTGCTCCAATAATGCCGTTGAGTACTAAGTGAATAGATGTTGGTCCTATAGGTATATGTATGAAAGAGCCTAAAAAGAAGAGAGCAGAAAATACAGCTACCAAAGGAATCTCTTCATTTTTAAGTTTTTTAAGTGCATAAGCAGTTATGCTTATAGAGATTACTGCTCCACCAATAAGTATTTCAGGGTTTAATATACCTTCACTTATATGCATCTTAGTATGTCTTTACCCATATTACTGCACCAAGTTCGATAGGATAATCTTTACCATCTTTTTTGATTGTTTTATCATCTTCCATTAAAGCTGCAAATCCCCACCATCCTTTAAAAGGCATAGCATAATGAAAAATACCATTCTTATCAGCTTTAATAACTTGTGTAATATGATTGTCTGTTGGAGCTAATTTACCAGTATTGTTATAAAATTCTATTTCAATTTTGGCATAAGGAACAGGTTGGCCTTTATAGTAAACTATCCCACTAAAAAGATTACCAGTATATAAACTATAGGGGCGAGTTAGAGGAACTATCTCAGCTTTTAGACCGATTTTACTATCCCATCCTTCGCTAGCATTATAAACATCTATAACTGTTTTTGTGATGTGCCTTATAAATTTACCTTCACTAGGTTCAAAATATGGAACAGGGTCCACAAAAAAGATATAATCACCCATCTCTTTAAATTTTGTTTCATAATTCCAAGTTTGTACCCCTTTTATCTTTTTACTTTTTAACTTATCTGTTAAATTTACTTTTTTGTCATCCAAAAAATAGCCAAAATAATTTGGTTTTTTCATTTGCATATAAGTTTGTTCAAAAGGGTGCATAAATTTTAGTTCTATTTTCTGTTTTTTTGAGTTTGTTACTACATCATTTTGTGGAAGTATTACTTGAAAATGTGCATTTAAGACTGAAGTAAGAAAGACAAGTGAAATCAGTATTATTTTCATAGGTTTACCCTTATTTCGTAATATTAATTTAGATTTCGTATTATGTCACTTTTGAACTTAAGGCTAAATTAACTGCTTCTTTAACTGCATTGATATAACTGATAGTAGATGG
>CAZBPU010000064.1:0-10498 GCA_964493845.1 uncultured Sulfurospirillum sp. | reverse complement strand
CTCAAAACATAATTAAAAATCATACTTTTAAAAAGGTTATTATTGTCTGTTCTAAAGAAGAAATAGAGTATATGAAACTTTTTAATAGTGATTTTACTTATGTAGCTGGAGGAACAACTAGACAAGAGTCCCTCAAAAATGCCCTTTTACATGTAGATACAAAAAATGTTCTTGTAAGTGATGTGGCAAGAGTCTGCATACCTCAAGATATGCTTCAAAGAATTATAAATAGCAATAAAAACTGTGATATTGTTGTACCATATTTACCAGTTCATGATACTATAGTATATAAAGAAGAAACAATAGATAGAGATAAAATTAAGCTCATTCAAACTCCTCAACTTTCAAATACTAAAATATTAAAAAAAGCACTTATACAAGTAAAAGATTTTACGGATGATAGTAGTGCAATCAAAGCAAATGGTGGAAAAGTAAACTATGTTCTTGGCAGTAAACTAGCAAATAAAGTGACTTCTATAGAAGATATTGAAATAATTTTAAATTTAAAACAACCATCATTTGATATGTTTGTAGGTAGTGGATATGATGTTCATCAATTTGAGATTGGGAAAAAAATGATTTTAGGTGGTGTTGAAATCAAAGATGATAGAGGATTTAAAGCACATTCTGATGGAGATGTGGCCTTACATGCTCTTATAGATGCATTACTTGGAGCTAGTGGAGCTGGAGATATTGGTGAACTATTTCCTGATAGTGACTCTAAATATAAAAACATAGATTCAAAAGAGTTACTCAAAAAAGTTGTATCATTTTTATATAATGTAGGTTTTAAAATAGTCAACTGTGATTTAACAATTATGGCTGAATCACCAAAACTATCCCCATATAAAAAAGAGATAAGAATTACAATAGCAAAAATTCTAAATATAAGTCCTATAAGTGTAAATATAAAAGCGACTACTACTGAAAAACTTGGTTTTATAGGAAGAAAAGAAGGAGTTGCTGTTAATGCAACGGCAACATTGAAATATTATAATTGGAAACAACAATGAAAAACAAAAGAAACTTTTATTGGACTTTGCTCAATAAAAAGGAGATATTAAAATGAAAATTTTAATTGTAGAAAATGAGATTTATTTAGCTCAAAGTATTGCATCAAAGCTAACAGAAATAGGCTACCATTGTGATATGGCTGCATCTATAAAAGATGCTCTTAAAGATGAAAGATATGATGCTGTTTTACTTTCAACAAATATATCTGGACAAAATTTTTATCCTGTTATAGAAAAACATAAATCTTCAATAATAATATTGATGATTTCATACATAAGCAATGATACCGTTTCAAACCCTATCAAAGCAGGAGCAAATGACTATATTCAGAAGCCTTTTATGATAGAAGAACTGATACGCAAATTAGAACATCTAAAAGACTTCAATGCTTTAAAAAAAGAAAATATAACATACAAAGAGTATGTAAATAATCTTTTTGAGAGTAGTGACCTTAAACCAATCAATATAAAAACAAAACTTCCTGTACTTCTAAAAACAAACTTTCAAAAACATGCCGATGCTGTTGTTTTTCACTATAGTGTGGAAAAAAGTGAGCCTTTTACATTTATTTCTCTCACTTGTGAGACAGCTATTGAAAAAATTGTAAAAACTCCTTATAATGAACTTATCTATCTTGTTGATTTACAAAATATAAAAAAAAGTGAAAAAACAAAAGTATTAAATCTTATAGAAAATAGACGAGTTATTGTATCTACAACAGATACAAATGAGAGTCAAGATTTCATTACAGAAATAGAGATAGCAACTGATAATAAAGTTTTTGATAGAGGTGATATCCTTAGTATTGAAGACTATGTAAAATATATAATTATAAATTTTCAAAATAAATTTCCTGATACTGAGTTATCAAAAAAACTAGGTATTTCAAGAAAAAGCCTTTGGGAGAAAAGAAAAAAATATGGTATCCAAAAAAAGAAATAATAATAGACAACTTTTCATAGATAAACAAGCTTTAGCAACACTATCTTTTGCAAAAGAAGGCATATTGAGTCCTGTTGATAAGCTCATGAATAAAAAAGAGGCACAAGAAGTAGATAAAACTGGATTTTATAAGAACATTCCTTTCCCTTTCCCTTTTATCATAGCACCTTTTGGTAAAAAAAATGCAGATATTTTAACAAGTGCTATTCAAGGAGAAATACTTGATTTTATTGTAGATGGTGAAATCAGAGGTTATATTAAAGTTGATGAAGTTTTTGAAATCAACAAAAAAAGAAGAATTGAGCAAATTTTTGGTACTTATGACCCATCTAATCCAGAAACTGCACTATTTTTAAAACGCCTTGGAAATTATGCTGTTAGTGGTGAATATGAGCTTGATTTTGATGACATAAAAAATATCAAAAAGTGTATAGCAGAAGCAAAAGAGAAGATTAAACCTAAAAATATCAGCTCAGTTATGATGAGTGCAAGACCGTTTCATAGAGCTCATGAAAGACTTATTAGAATTACTCTTGAAAAAACAGATCTTTTAATCATATTTTTATTGAAACCATATACAGAAGATTTAATATCTTATAATCTAAGACTTAAAACTCTTCAATATTTTGTAGATAATTACCTTCCTAAAAATAGAGTTGTAATAGTTCCATTTGAAAACACATATATATTTGCTGGATACAATAATGCTATATTAGATAGCATATGTGCACACAATTTTGGATGTAATAAACTAGTTCTTGGACAAAACCATAGTGGTATAGGTATGTATTTTGATAAAAATGAGATGAAATCTATACTAAACAAGTATCAATCACTTGATATAGAAGTAGATATTATCACTGAATTTGTATACTGTAATGAGTGTAAAACTTTAGTTAGTAAAAATACTTGTCCACATGGACAACATCATCATATAAAATATGATTCACAAAGTATAATGGAACTTTTAAAAGCTGGTATTTTACCACCTGCTGTTCTTGTTAGAAAAGATATATCTGCTATTTTACTTAGTGAAATGTTTCCAGATAGATTTGACAATATTCAAAAAATATATGACAACCTTTTCCCAACATCTGGGCTTTTAGAGTCACATGACGAAAAAGATTTTTATTTAGAGCTTATGAACTTACATCAAACTGTATCACTTACCTAAGGAAGAGATTGTGCAAAAATTATTTTTAACATTTTTTTATAGTGGATTATCACCTTGGGCTCCTGGTACTGCAGGAAGTATAGTTGCTGGATTTGTAGGTGTATTGATTCTTCAATACGTACAAGTAGATACACTTCTTCTTCTAACAATCCTTATAACAATCATAGGTATAAAACAGATAAACTTATATGAAAAAGAGACTGGTACACATGATGATAAAAGTATAGTAATCGATGAAGTTGTAGGACTTTGGCTTGCTTTTGTTATTGCTTCTGATAACTATACTCAAATTATTTTATGTTTTATATTTTTTAGGATATTTGATATCTGGAAACCATCTATCATCGGAAGAATTGATAGAAATGTCAAAGGTGGACTTGGAGTTATGGGTGATGATTTACTAGCAGGATTGTTAGCTGGTATATGTAGTTCTGCTACTTGGCAAGCAATAGAAATGTACCTTTAATCCAAATAATCTGAGTTTAAAGTATACTAAATCCATCTCTTTCAAACATTGAGGCAAATTCTAAAAATAGATTTTGTTCCTCTTTGCTAAGATTTAAAAACCAAACAACAGACTCTGATTTGTACTCTCTTCTATCTACATATAAATTTTCTTTTTCTAAAAAATGTTCAAAACGAGGTACTAAAGAATATATAGTAGAAAATTTAAATGGCTCTTTTTTTATATAAGGTATTATCTGGGCATTTGAAATAACATCTTTTGCAGCACTTCCATAAGCTCTTACAAGTCCACCTGTTCCTAATTTTATGCCACCAAAATACCTTACAACTAAAATACCACACTCTATAAGCTCACATCCACGCATCACATTTAGAACTGGAGGTCCTGAAGTTCCTTTTGGCTCACCATCATCACTACAATTCTCAACTATCTGTTCATACTCATTTAGGTATCTTTTTGCCCATACAATATGATTTGCTTTTGGATATTTTTCTTTTAATTGAATATGAAGAGAATCAAAGTTATTTATGGGTACTAAAAAAGAGATAAATTTAGATTTTTTAATCTCTATTTCATTAGTAAAATTTTCAGTAACTGTTTGTAACACTTTATTCCTATGATTTTTTCTTAGTTTATTATACTATTTTTACTATAATAAATCTCAATATATTATATAAAAAATAACAATTTAATCTATTTTTAGTTATCATAATTATCTCACTTACTAAAAGGGTTTTATATGGCAAAAAATAGTACAACAAAAACTGTAGATACTATAATAGACTTTATGATTATTATAGGTGTTAGTTTAACAATCTTTTATGGTTCAGCACTTTTAGGAGCTCCTATTTGGTTACAACTTCTTTTAGTAGCTATATGGGGTGGATTTACTGGATACAAACCTAAAATAGTAAGAATACCTTTTAAATTTATGTATAGAGATGATGAAAATTAATTTGCAATTCTATATGAAAAAATAGGAAAAGATTTCTACATGTATATTAAACTTATTTTATATCTATTTTTCACATCATTACTTTTTGCAGATTCATTGAAAGTTGCAGTTGCTGCAAATGTTCGTTTTGCATTTAATGAAATAGCAACAACATATGAGAAAAAAAGCAATATCAAAATCATACCTATTGTATCATCATCTGGAAAACTAACTGCTCAAATAGAACATGGTGCACCATTTGATATGTTTTTATCTGCAAATATGAAATACCCTGCATATCTCTATAAAAAAAATCTTGCAACAACTAAACCTAAAGTATACGCATTTGGAACACTTGTGCTATGGAGTTTAAATAAAAATATAGATATAGATTTAAAAAATTTAAATGATGAAAAAATTAAAAAAATTGCAATTTCAAATCCTAAAAATGCCCCTTATGGAGTTGAAAGTTTAAAAGTGCTAGAAAAACTTAATATAAAAAAAGATATTTATTCGAAAATTGTCTTTGCTGAAAGTATTTCTCAAACAAATCAATATATATATTCACGCTCAGCAGATATCGGAATTACAGCAAAATCAGTTGTACTATCTCCTAAAATGAGAACAAAAGGAAGATGGAAAGAGATAGATAAAAATGATTATTCTCCTATAAAACAGGGGATTGTTATATTGAAACATGGATATAAAAAAAACAGAAAAATATCTTTAGATTTTTATAACTTTATTTTTTCAAAAGATGGTCAAAAAATATTAAAAAAATATGGTTATATAATTCCATGAACAAATTAATAGGAAACATAAGTAAAATAACTTCATACGAAGGTATATCTTTAGTAAATATAGAAACTCCATATACTACACTTGGAACAGTTGTCATAGATACTCCTAAAAGTTGTAGCTATCTGAAAGTTGGACAAAAAATAACAGTTGCTTTTAAAGAAACAGAAGTTGCTATAGCCCTACCAAACCTTGGAGATATAAGTATGGCAAACCAGCTTAAATGTAAGATAAAAGAGCTTGAAAATGGAAAAATACTTACTAAAATATTGCTTACATGTAAAGATGTTCAGATTACATCTATAATTACCGTAAATTCTTCTAAAAGACTTCATCTAAAAAAAGATATAGAAGTGATAGCACTTATAAAAGCAAATGAAATCTCACTCATAAATGAAGAGAACTAAATGTTTTTAGAAACAATGTTACTTACCTTAAAAGTAGCCCTTATAACCACTATAATACTCTTTTTTATTGGAATTCCTATTGCTCTTTGGATATCTTCTACAAAGTCTAAACTAAAACCTGTTATTGAAACTATTGTTAGTATGCCTTTAGTGCTTCCTCCATCAGTTATAGGCTTTTACTTACTTGTTTTTTTAGGTCCAAGTAGCGCCATTGGTAGCTTTATAGAAAAGTATTTTGATATAAGACTTGTTCTTAGTTTTGAAGGTATCCTCATAGGCTCCATTCTTTTTAGTTTTCCTTTTATGATTCATCCTATCCAATCAGGATTACAATCACTTCCAACATCTATAATTGAAGCTTCATACATACTTGGTAAATCAAAATTTCAAACACTTATGTATGTTCAATTACCCAATATAAAAAACTCTCTTCTAACAGGAATTGTACTTACTTTTGCACATACTGTTGGAGAGTTTGGTGTAGTTCTAATGGTTGGTGGTAATATACCAGGAGAAACCAGACTAGCAAGTATTGCTATTTATGATGAAGTAGAAGCTCTAAATTACGACTTAGCAAATCAATATGCTCTAACTCTTTTTGTAATATCATTTTCTATACTATTTTTAGTATATAGTATAAATAGAAAATTTAATGGAGTTTTAAAATGATAGATATAGATATAAAAAAGAGCTTTAAAAATGCTTCTTTTCATTTTAAAACAACTATTCCAACTAATTCATTGAGTGCTCTTTTTGGTGTATCTGGTTCTGGTAAAACTACACTTTTAAGACTTATTAGTGGACTAGAAACTCCTAATAGTGGCTATATCAAAGTAGATAATAAAACATGGTTTAATTCTTATAAAAAAATAAACTTAGCTCCACAGCAAAGAAATATTGGTTTTGTTTTTCAAGATTATGCACTATTCCCAAACATGACTGTTATTGAAAATCTAAGATTTGCAGAAACTAAAAAAGATGAGCGGTTTTTAAAAGAGCTTTTGAATATTGTAGAACTAAATGATTTGCAAAATAAATATCCTGAACAACTATCTGGTGGACAAAAGCAAAGAGTGGCTCTTGCTCGTGCAGTAGCAAAAAAACCAAAACTTCTTCTTTTAGATGAAGCACTTTCAGCACTTGATAGTACAATGCGTATCCAACTTCAAAATGATATAAAACAAATACATAAAAAATTAAATTTAACAACGCTTATGATTAGTCATGACATAGCTGAAGTATATAAACTTGCTTCAAATGTTATCGTTATTGAAAATGGAAAAATTAAAAAAAGTGGAAATACAGATATACTTTTTGAAAACTCTCAAATTAGTGGAAAATTTAAATTTTCAGCCAAAATTATAAGAATTGAAAAAGCTGACACTATTTTTATAGTGACTCTACTCATACAAAATAACTTAACAAAAGTAGTTGCAACAAAAGAAGAAGTAAAAAGTATGAGTATTGGCGATGATGTATTGGTTGCTTCTAAAGCATTCAATCCTATTATTATAACTTAGTATTTATGAAAGTTTTTTTGCTCTTTCGTATGATGCTTCCATAGCTTTTATAAAACTATCTCTTACACCGCCCTCTTCTAGTTTTGTAATGCCTGCTATAGTTGTACCATTTGGCGAAGTTACTTTATCTTTTAAAATCGCAGGATGCTCATTTTGTAAAACTTCTCCAACACCCTCAAAAAGCTGTGCAACATACTTGTAAGTCACATCCCTCTTTAATCCTAAATTAACTGCTCCATCACTAAGTGCTTCTGCAACAAGAGCTATCCATGCAGGAGCTGAACCAGCAAGACCTGTTGCAATATCCAGTTCATTTTCACTGTCCAACCAAAAACACTTTCCTATTGAACTTAAAACATCTATAGCAATATCTTTTAAATCTTTATCACCACAAAGAGAAGTCGCAGATTTTTGTACAAGTGCTGCCATATTTGGCATAGCTCTGACATAAGATTTGGATTCTATCTTAGATTTAAGTGTTTCAAGTGTAACTCCTGCTAGTATAGATATGAGACCATCTGCACAACCTTTTATCTTTAGAGAGTTTAAAGATTGTGGTTTTATAGCCAAAATAACTATAAAACCATCAATATTTGGTATAGAATCAACTATTTTTATACTTGGGAATAGTTCTCTTAGTTTATCTACTTTTGGTTTATATGTCTCTACTACAGTAATATCATATACGTATAATCCTTGCAACATAGCTCCACCCATATTACCAGCACCAATCAACAATAATTTCATTTTATCCCCTACATATAATTTATCATTTATATATTATATCAGATTAATCTTCATCTTATTTAAGTGTCATAAATGATTTGATAGCACACTCTACCCTCTTAGGTATATCTTCTCCTTGTTTATTCATAAAATCAATTTGAACCTGGTATACAAGCTCTTGTTTTTGGTTATAAAACTGAAATACTACATAACCAGCATATAGTTTACTTCTTGCCGTCTTTTTACCTGGGTCGTTCACATCATTTTCATAAATATAATAATTTATCTCTAAGTTTTCTTCTTTTTTTTCACTACTTGTATGATACTTTTTTAAAGTGTCCTCTACAATTTTATCTACATCTGACAACTTTACATAATCAAAAAGTTTACTTCTTGAATAGTGAGCTTTTTGTACTGATGAATAAACTTTTATACTACCATTTTCTATCTGTGCTTGAACGAATTTTATATCATTAGGTTTATAAATTCGTTCAAAAGTTGCTACCTCTTTTTGACAGCTTATCCTAGATGAAGCAGCTGTTTTATTTATCTGTTTATACATGTAATAGCTTAGTACACTTACACAAATAAAAACAATAAATAAAAAGATATTATTTTTCACAATACTCTACTCATCTACACATATCTCTTGTTTTTTCATATGAATCACAGTCTGATAAATAACTATTGCAATCACTGTAGTTGTTACAGTTATCATTGTATAAGAAAGTAATAAAAGCAATAAATCTCCTGTTTTATGATACATCAACATAGATGCTATACCCATTGCTGCAAGTGGAAATACAAAAGCCCACCATGAGATAAAAAACTTAATTTTCAAGAAATTTTTATACATAAATGCCACTAAAAGTGTAAAGAAAAGTGCTAAATTAAAAAGTACCATTGAAAACATATCTATCTCACCAGACATCTTAAAATAAGCAATAAATCCAACTGCTGGAGGTGCAATAAGTATAAACAATGTAGGCATAAATTTAACAGCTAACTGATGATGAAATATAATTCTATTTAGTAGTATTGCAAAAAGAATTACCCAAAAGAAAATTCCAACACTAAAAAAGTACATAAGTAAACCATGGTTTACAAATCCAACACCAGCAACAGGAACTAATACATTCCCAACAATAGGTATAAACCAAGCTGGATTTGAATGAGCCAATTCTTGATTATGATTTATCCAAAATTTTATTGTATGCATAGTCAAATAAAAATGCAAAATAGCACCAGGATACCAAAAAGCAGCAGATATAGTTGGATAGTGCTCTTTATATATTATAGCAAGCATTAACATTGAGATTGATATAGCTGCAAAGAAATTTACTCTTATAGGATGTGAAAATTCTTTTTTTATTACTTCTGAGTATTTAAAATACTTTATTATATATACAAAACTAATAGCAAAAAATATTGCTGTTGTTATGTACATCAATGAGTTTCCAATTATGTGAGGAAAACTCAACCAATGAGCCGCTTTTTGATACATAATTGTCAATCCACTCATCCCCATTACTACTGCATACATCATAATAGGAAAAAACTTTAACCTATTTTTTTCAAATACACTCTCTTTAATCATAATTATAACCTTTTGTAATTTTTTTATAATAATACATTTTTTTTGAACATATGTCAATAAAATTTAATTTAAATTTTGATACTATTTCATAAAAGGATTAAATATGGGAAGAAATAAAATACAAAGAGCATGTTCATTTAAACCAAATTTTACTAAATTTTTACCATGCTCAAATCCATCCAATGGAACAATGGAGCTCAATAGTGATGAAATGGAAGCTATCTTTTTGATAGATTATCAAGGAGAGTATCAAGAAAGTGCTGCAAATAAAATGAATATCTCAAGACCAACACTATCAAGAATCATAAAAAGTGCAAGAAAAAAAATTGCTACATCACTTATATTGGGATATGAAATTAATATTATTGATAATAAAGATAAATTTATCATAGCACTAAGTGTAAAAAATAAAAATAACTTTTTAAATCTATCAAATACCAATGATTTAATAGCTCTAGTCTATCTTGCAAATAAAAAAGTTATAGAGATAAACTATATAGATAATCCACTAACACAAAAAGACAAAAAGCCGTCACAAATCCTACCTTCACTTTTAAAAGAGCATAACGTACACTATTGGGTTTCAAATAAAATAGGAGAGGGATTAAAAAATTCACTTCTTACAAAAGGTATTTTTACAAAAGAATTAAAAAGTATAAAATATAAAAAAGATATTGCTAATTTATTTTGTTAATAAAAAATTTAAAAAGATTACATTCAGCTATTGAATATCAAACTACTAATGAAGTTTACTATCAGATTATTAATAATTTAGTCTCTAAAGGAGTAAAAAAGTTACAAACAGTGTCGTAAGTTGGTGGAATTAAATTATTTGATTTAGTGGTCTTGACTTGGGATACATTATAACTCGAATAAGAGTGTTTGGTTTAACTAAGTAAAAAAGAGGGAGCCGTTCAAAT
>CAZBPU010000063.1:0-10873 GCA_964493845.1 uncultured Sulfurospirillum sp. | reverse complement strand
CCTCGTTAAGCTTTACTTTTAAAGTAAATTTAGATATAATCCCAAATCGTTTTGACTTACGAAATAATCCCTCTGTGATTGTAAGTCGTATAAGACGCCAAATGGCGGTAAGAGGCACAATAAACTACTACATATTTTATTTTGCCCCATATTTACCTCCCAAACATAATTTTAAAGGAATGACATGACAGTTGTTAGATTAACAAGAATGGGTAGAAAGAAAAAACCTTTTTACAGAATCGTAGTTACAGATAGTAGAAAAAGAAGAGATGGTGGTTGGATAGAGTTAATAGGTCACTATGATCCAATGACAAAAGCAGTTACAGTGGATACTGAAAGATTAGATTACTGGAAAAGTGTTGGTGCTAAACTAAGTGATAGAGTTGCAAAAATAACAAAGTAATTTATTTCTTAAATAAGTGGCAAAGTAAATCTACAGAAACTCCGTTTCGTACTTCAATTGCGAGGAATTTCTTAGGGGCTTTGCTCTTAAGAAAGGGGACAGTAAAATGATTGAAAAATTTTTAGAAGAATTTGCAAAGCTTGTTGTAGATAATCCTAATTTAGTAAAAGTAGAAAAAAAAGACATTGATGATACTTTTTGTGAAGTTATTATAACTGCCGATAAAGCTGATACTGGTAAACTTATTGGTAAAGATGGTAAGATGATAAACTCACTAAAAACTCTTATTTCTGGTTGTAAAGCTAAAGATGGAAAATCGTATAGAGTAACTGTAAAAGCAAACGATGAGTAAAAAAACATCTCCTATCGAAATCGCTCAAATAGGGCGATTAGTAGGGCTTAGAGGTGAACTTAAACTTCACGTTCATAGTGATTTTCCTGAGCAATTTAAAATAGGTAAAATTTTCAAAACACAAAAAGGTATCTCTCTTGAGATTGCATCATATAATGAGAAGAGAGGATTAATCCTTTTTCGAGGGTATGAAAGCCGTGAAGCTGCTGCTTGTTTGGTTAACTCATATTTGATGACTACTTTAGAAGCGACACTGGAAGATTGTAATCTTGAAGATGATGAGCTTTTTTGGTTTGATATTATTGGATGTAGTGTTCAAGAAGATGATATAGTTCTTGGAACTGTTAAAGATATTGAGCGAATTGGTGATACAGATTATATGGTTATTAAAACAGATTTATACTTTGTTGAAAAAAAACTTTCAAAAACTTTTTTTCTTCCTTTTATTGAAAGATATGTTATATCTGCAGATAAAGAGAAAAAAATTGTATATGTAAAAGATGGTTTAGAACTTTTAGAGAATTCATGATGAAATTTGTTTATGTTACGTTATTTGAAAATCTTATCTCTCCGTATTTTGAGGATTCTATACTAAAAAGAGCAATTGAGAAAAAACTTATTAGTATAGAGTTCTATAATCCGAGAGATTATACGACTAACAAACATAACAAAGTAGATGACTATCAAGCAGGTGGTGGAGCTGGGCTTTTGCTAGGTGTTCAACCTCTTTTTGATACTTTGAAAGAGATAAAAAAAAGAAATCCTAATGCTCATTTTGTTTTTCCTGCACCAGCTGGAAAAACTTTTGTTCAGGCTGATGCAAAAAGGCTTGCAAAAAAAGAGCAAATAGTATTTGTCAATGGCAGATATGAAGGAATAGATGAGAGAGTTGTTGAGAGTTGGGCTGATGAAGTTTTTTCTATCGGTGATTATGTCTTAACTGGCGGTGAGTTGGCAAGTTGTGTGATGAGTGATGCAATTAGTAGAAATATAAATGGTGTCTTAGGAAATGAAGACTCATTAAGTGAAGAGAGTTTTGAAGATATGCTTTTAGAAGCTCCATCTTTTACAAAACCTGTGATTTTTGAAAATAAATCCATTCCCTCAGAGTTTTTAAAGGGAAATCACGCTAAAATATCCAACTTAAAAAATGAGATGGCAAAACTGAAGACAAAATACTTCAGACCAGACCTCTATGCACGTAGTTGTATAAAGTGACGTATGTCTGTATCCATAAACCCATAAGGAAACTTAAATGAGAAATAAATATATAGAGTCTTTTGAAAAAGCTCAAATAGCAGAAAAAAATGTACCAGATTTTAGAGCTGGTGATACTTTAAGAGTAGCTGTTGAGATTAAAGAGGGTGATAAAACTAGAATTCAGAACTTTGAAGGCGTATGTATTGCTAGACGTGGTCAAGGAACTGGTGAAACTTTTATGGTTAGAAAAATTGGTGCTAACTCTGTTGGTGTTGAGAGAATTTTTCCAATATATACTGATAGTATTCAAGAGATAACTGTTCTAAGACGTGGACGTGTTAGACGTGCTAAACTATTTTATCTACGTGAGAGACGTGGTAAAGCTGCAAGAATTAAAGAACTTAAAAAGAAGTAATTATTAAACGGCTCGATAGAGCCGTTTTTTAACTCTATGAAAATTGAACAAGAGTGTTTAGACTGCATATATAATCAATCTACTCGAGTATCTGACTTTTTAAAAGTAACTCCTAATCAAGCAAAACATATATCTCAAATAGCGAAACAATATATAAAAAAGTTTGATTATTCAAGTACCCCTCCCCATAACGCAACACCTATGTATGAAGCTATAGCAAATTATTTAGAAATTGATGATATTTATAAAGATATGAAAAATAAAGCTACATCAAGTGCCGTAAAATTTGTATCTACATGTAAAACAAATATAGATAAATATGAAGATAGACTACAAGGAGCTATTAAAACTGCTATTGCTGGTAATGTTATAGACTTAGCTGCTGAAGTTATGTTTGATTTAAGCGATGAAGTAAACAAAATTTTTCAAACAGACTTTGCAATAGATGATTATGAAAAACTAAAAAATAGATTATCAACTACAAAAACTCTAGTATATTTAGCAGATAATGCTGGTGAAGAGATTTTTGATAAAATATGTATAGAGACTATTAAAGAGTTATATCCTAAGATAAAAATTTATTATTTTGTTAGAGGTAGACCAATTATAAATGACCTTACAATAGAACATGCAAAAAAATCAAAACTTGATACAGTAGCAACTTTAATTGATAGTGGTGTTCCCACGCCTGGATTTACTCAAGAGTTAGCGACTAATAAAGCAAATATATTATTTGAAAGTGCAGATTGTATTATCTCAAAAGGTATGGGAAATTATGAGTGTTTGGGTGAAGAAAAAAACTTACCTATTTATTTTTTGCTAAAAGTAAAATGTCAAGTGGTTGCTAGAGCAATTGGGGCAAAACTTGGTGATATCATTTGTAAAGAATTGTAACAAAATTTATGTCAATATCTCTGTATCTTTATATAAATATTAAAACTAAAATAAATTAAAATACTATTTAAAACCTCTTAAGAAAACTTTTATATAGATAAAAGTTATATTGGATATAATTATTCTCATTAGTGTGCATAGGAGTTAAAAATGAATTCTACTATAAGTGTTTCAGAATTTGATAGTGGTAATAGAAGGCGTGTTGCAAAAGTTCAAGAGTTTTTAGATAAAAATGAACTTGATATGTCTCCTGATATTGAAGTATTTGTAACTATAAAAGACGAAGATGAGATGATTGCGTGTGGTGGTCTTGCAGGAAAAGTACTTAAGTGTATAGCAGTTGATAACAGTAGACGTGGACAAGGGCTTATACTAAAAGTTGTTACACATCTTTTAAATGCAGCTTATGTTAGAGATAGAAAAGATCTTTTTCTTTTTAGCACACCTAAAAATATTGATTTTTTCAAAGATTGTGGGTTTAGGCTAATTGAAGAGTGTGATGGAGAAGTCATACTTATGGAAAATAGTAAAAACCTACAAAAGTATCAAGAAAAACTTAAATCTTTAAAAAAAGATGGTGATGTTATCGGAACTATAGTTATGAATGCAAATCCTTTTACATTGGGACATCAATATCTAGTAGAAGAAGCAAGTCGTCGTTCTGATTGGTTACATCTATTTGTTGTTCGTGAAGATGCAAGTGAGTTTAAATTTGCAGATAGAATTGAACTTATTAAAAAAGGTATATCACATATTAAAAATGTAACTCTTCATGAAGGCTCAGACTATATTATCTCAAAAGCTACATTCCCTACATATTTTATAAAAGATAAAGGACAAGTAAATGAGCTTCATGCCAAACTTGACCTTAATGTTTTTAGAAATCAATTAGCACCATATTTAGGTATAACTCATAGATTTGTTGGAACTGAGCCATACTGTAAAGTAACAAACAATTATAATCAAAATATGAAAAAGATTTTAGCTGATCCAAGTGGTAAAGCAGCTCCAATTGAGGTAGTAGAAATAGATAGAATAGAGTTTGATTCAGATGCCATATCTGCTTCACGTGTTAGAAGATTGCTAAAAGAGCAAAATTATGAAGAACTATCACATATAGTTCCACCAACAACATTGGAATTTTTGAAGGAAAATTATGAAGATAATAAATAGTGCACATGCGGGAACTCTAGAGTCTAGTGACGTATATGTTCAGATAAATCCTCTAGATAAAGAGGCTATTGAGATAGACTTGGAAAGTAGTGTAGAAGAGTTGTATGGTGAAATGATTGAAGAGTATATACTTGATACTTTAAAAAGTATGCATATCAATTCTGTACATGTAAAGATACAAGACAAGGGTGCTTTAGACTTAGTAATCAAAGCTAGACTTCAAGCTGCAATTTTGAGAGCTTGTGAGAGTGATCCTGATTGGGAGGAGTTATAATGAAACTAAGAAGAAGTATGCTTTTCGTACCTGGTGCAAATACAGCAATGGTTTGTAATGCTTATGTTTATAAGCCAGATACTGTTATGTTTGATTTAGAAGATTCAGTTGCTTTAGCTGAAAAAGATTCTGCTAGACTTATGGTTTATCATGCTTTAAAACATTTTGCTTACCAAGATATAGAGACAGCAGTTAGAGTAAATCCTCTTGATTCTCCTTATGGTCTTTTGGACCTTGAAGCAGTTGTTAGAGCTGGAACTGATATAGTAAGACTTCCAAAAACAGATAGTGTTGATGATGTTCTAGATATGCAAAATGCTATTGAAAAAATAGAAAAAAAAATAGGAAGAACTAAAAAAACTATGTTACTGGCTGCAGTAGAGAGTGCTCAAGGCGTTGTAAATGCAGTTGATATTGCAAGATGTAGTACAAGACTTATGGGTATTGCTCTTGGGGCTGAAGACTATGTAAGAGACATAAGAACTCAAAGAACAAAAGAGGGTGCAGAGTTGACTGCGGCAAGAGCACAGATACTTTTAGCTGCACGTGCAGCTAAGATACATGCGTTTGATTCTGTTTTTGCAGATGTAAGAGATAAAGATGGTTTTATAGCTGAAGTTAAAAAAATAAAAGGTTTGGGGTTTGATGGAAAATCGCTTGTAAATCCAAATCAAATTTATATATTACATGATATATATGCCCCAACTCAAAAAGAGATAGATTGGGCTTTTGAGGTTGTAGAGGCTGCTGCTCATGCTAAGAAAAATGGACTAGGTGTTATCTCTATTGATGGACGAATGGTTGATGCCCCTATAATTGCAAGAGCAGAGTTAACGCTAGATCTTGCAAGAACTTCTGGTTTGATTGGAGATGAAGATGAATAGATATATATCAAAACAAAAAGATGTACATGTAGAAGATAGAAGCTCAAAAATTTGTGAAACAATAAAAGAAGCGGTTAAAAAATCAGGTCTTAAAGATGGTATGACTATATCATTTCACCATGCATTTCGTGGTGGAGATAAGGTCTTAAATAGAGTTATGAATATCATAGCAGATTTAGGTATAAAAGATTTAACAGTAGCTTCAAGCTCTTTAGCAAGTGTGCATGATGAGATAATAGAGCATATTAAAAATGGTGTAGTTACACAGATATATACTTCAGGATTAAGAAGTAAACTAGGAGATGCAATCTCTCATGGACTTATGGAAAAGCCAGTACAAGTTCACTCTCATGGTGGGCGTGTTCATCTTCTTCAAAGTGGTGAATTAAAAATTGATGTTGCTTTTATAGGTGTACCATGTATCGATAGATTTGGAAATGCGACAGGAAGTAAAGGACGCTCTCAATGTGGCTCTTTAGGTTATGCTATGAGTGATGCTCACTATGCTAAGTATGTTATAGCTTTGAGTGAAACACTTGAGCCATATCCTAATGCACCAGCTTCAATCTCTCAAGACCAAGTTGATAGTATAGTTTTGGTAGATGAAGTGGGTGATCCAAGTAAAATTGGTGAGGGTGCAACAAGAATGACAACAAATCCAAAAGAGTTGCTTTTAGCAAGAAGAACAGCAAGAGTTATAGAAAACTCAGGACTTTTTAAAAATGGATACTCGTTACAGACAGGTACGGGTGGTTCATCTTTAGCAACTACTATTTATCTTAGCGAAATTATGGAAAGAAGAGATATAAAAGCTAGTTTTGGACTCGGTGGAATTACAGGTACTATGGTTTATATGCTTAAGCGTGGTTTAATAGATAGACTTTTAGATGTTCAAAGTTTTGATGAGTTTGCTGCAAAATCACTTGGAGAAAATCCAAAACATATAGAGATTAGTGCAAATGAATATGCAAATCCTAGCTCAAAAGGTACAGCAATATCTCAACTAGATGTTTGTGTCTTGAGTGCTCTTGAAATTGATGTTGATTTTAACGTAAATGTAATAACAGGTTCTAAAGGCATTTTAAGAGGGGCAAGTGGGGGACATAGTGATACTGCTGCTGAATCAAAACTATCCATAATAGTAGCACCATTAACCCGCGGTAGAATACCAACAATAAGAAGTAGAGTTCATACGATTATAACTCCAGGTGAAACTGTAGATATAGTTGTAACTGACCATGGAATAGCAGTTCATCCTAGAAATGTAGAGCTTAAAAAAAGACTTAAAAAAGCTGGTCTTACGATTGTTGATATTGATGAGTTACATAAACTAGCAATTGCTTTATGTGGACAACCAAAAAAGATAGCTCATACAGATAGAGTTGTAGCACAAATTAGATATAGAGATGGCTCAATCATAGATGAAGTGTATCAACTGGCTGAGTAGTGTTCTTGAAAATAGAGAACATAGAGTAAAAAAACAGCAGGAGTTAAGAGATAAGTATAACTCCTGTGTTTTGAGTTTGACTATAAATATACCAGGGCGATATAAACGTACAAAAGAGGCCGAGTATATTTATAACATTGCATTAAAAGAGCTTGAAAAGTTTGACTTTAATGTGTATGAAAAAGTATTAACAGATAAAGAGACGGGATATGAAGCTTTGTTTGCTATGGAAGTCAAGCCTCATATTTTGAAAAAACTTACATGTAGAGTTGAAGAAGAACATCCACTTGGACGTTTTATGGATATAGATGTAATTCAAAAAGATGGCAGTATAGTATCTAGGACTAATCCTAGAAAATGTTATATTTGTGATGATAATGCGAAGATATGTGCAAGAACTCAAAAACATAAAATTCAAGAACTTTTAGATTTTATAAGTAAACAAGTTAATGATTACAGAACTAGCTTATAAAGCACTTATAAGAGAGGTAGAACTGACACCAAAACCAGGTCTTGTAGATAAAGATAATAGTGGTAGTCATAAAGATATGAATATAGATACATTTTATGCAAGTGCAAAAGCAATAAAACCTTTTATACAAAAGTTTCTCGATCAAGAAGAGTTTTCAGAGTTAAGAAAGATTGGTTTAGCGTGTGAAAATGCAATGTTCATAGCAACTAATGGTATAAATACACATAAAGGGATGATTTTTTCTTTAGCAGTTATATGTGGAGCTATAAATAGAGCAAAAAGTTTTGATGAGATACAAAAAGAGATAAAGTACTTATGCAAAGATTTAATTACAAATGATTTAGAAAAATCAAAACAGATAAAGACTAATGGTGAGAAATTTTATCTAAAAACAAATAACACAGGTATTCGTGGAGAAGCTGTAAGTGGGTATGCTATCATCTTTGAAAAATCGTTACCTTTTTATGAAAAAAATTTACTAATTTATACAGAAGATAAAGCAATGAAGCTGACACTTCTTTATCTTATGAGTATAGTTAATGATAGTACACTTTATGCTAGAGGAGGCTTAGATGCTATTTTTTACGTCAAAAATGAAGCAAAAAAGCTTTTATATGTAGAAGATTTAGATAAAAGTTTGCGAAAATTTGATAGAATGATGATAGAAAAGAACTTATCAGCTGGTGGAAGTGCTGATTTGTTAGGTCTTACTTGGTTTTTAAGTAAGGTAAAAGGGGTGTACAATCAAAATACTATTACTTGAAGATGATTACAACTATAGGATAACAATAAGAGAGTTTTTACATTCATTGGATTTTAAAGTAGTTGAATTTGAAGATGGAAATGATGCTTATAATTCTACATTTGAAATAAATTATGATTTACTTTTACTTGATGTAAGAGTACCTGGTTTGAGTGGTTATGATATAGTAAAAAAAATTAGAGCAGAAAAAAATAGTGTTCCTATTATACTTGTAACATCTTTAACTGATATAAATAATTTAAGTATTGGTTACGAGATGGGATGTAATGATTATATACGAAAGCCCTTTGAGTTAAAAGAGTTAAAATATAGAATTTTACAGATTTTAAATCAAGTGCATTTTAGTTCAAATACAAATAGGCTTAATCTGTCTTGTGGTTATTATCTTGATTTGGAAAACTACAATCTATTTTTTGAAGATAAAGAGATAACACTAACAAATATAGAAAAGAAAGTAGTTTTAGCGCTCTCTAAAAAACTAAATTTTTATGTAACAACTATAACTTTGATTGAAGAGGTGTGGGAAAATAAAGATGCAATAGAAACTGATGTAAGAATGTGCATAAAAAGAATTAGAGATAAGACTTGTAAAGAGTTCATCAAAAATCAAAGAGGATTAGGATACGCAATTGTTACAAAATAAAAAACGTCTATTTATATTTACTTTTGTGTATTCTATAGTAGTTATGATAGCTCTTTGTGCGCCTTTTTATATGTATATTCAAGAGTCAATAGCTAATTTAAAAACACAAGAACTCTCAAGGGTGAAGAAAGAGACAGCTGATATAAAATTAAATGTTTGTATTACTGGAGATATAGAGAAAGTCATTTTTTATAGAGAGAAGTATAAGATAGCTTTTTATGATAAGAATGGTAAAATTATCCATACTAATGATGATACTTTCAATTTTAAAAATTATGAAGTAGAGAGTGGATTTGATGGTAATGAAGTTTTTTCATATTTATATTTAGAAAAAGAGCGTAATGGTGTGGTTAAGTTTATTGTTGTTGAATCTATAGATTACTCGGAGATTTTGATAAAAGTTGCTCTTTTAGCTTTATATATTTTAATATTCTTAATACTCTCTTCAGGTGCTCTTATTTATTTTAGCACAAAAACATTGTCTCAAACAAATGTATATCTAGCACAGTTTTTCAATGATGCTATGCATGAGATAAGAACACCTCTTGGTATTATACAGTTTAATCTAGATATGCTAAAAGATAAAGTAAAAGAGTCAAATTTACCAATTTTTAATAGAACTCAAGCGGCAACAAAATCTTTAACTTCAATTTATGAAGATATAGAATACTTTATTAAATATAAAAAAGTAGATTATCAAACAGAAATTATAAATATATCAAATTTTTTAGAAGATAGAGTAAATTTTCTTGAAGTTTTGGCAAATATAAAAGAGATAAATTTTAAAACAGATATACAAGAGGGTATAGAATACTCTTTTAATAGAATTGAACTTCAAAGACTAATAGATAATAATATATCAAATGCAATTAAATATTCTAAAGAGAAAACTACTATATCTATAGTGTTGAAAAAAATAGAAGATGTCATTTACCTAACCTTTGAGGATGAAGGAAGGGGTATAGCAGATATTTCTAAGATATTTGTTAGATACTATCGTGGAGATGAGATAAAAGGTGGTTTTGGTATGGGACTTAGTATAGTAAAAGAGATTTGCAAAAAATATGATATAAAGGTAGAGGTTACTTCTGAGGTAAATAAAGGTAGTAATTTTACCTACATCTTAAAAAATTCTTAAAATTAAACTTCATTTTATTACGTTAAAGTTATTTCTAAATTGTACAATACTTCTAAATTTACATTAGGAGTGTGAAATGAAAAAAGTTTTAGGTACAGTTGTAGTAGGTGCAGTATTATCTATGTCAGCTATGGCATTAGATCTTCCAGCTAATCATCTTGTTGATGCAACTTGGTTGAAGGCTAATTTAGGCGATAAGAACTTAGTTGTTGTTGATGTTAGGAAAAAGGGTTATAAAAAAGGGCATGTTAAAGGTGCAGTATCTTGGAAAGGTAAAGACTTTAGAGAGAGTAGATACTATAGTAAAATTACCAAAAAAGGAATTCCTGGTTATGTGGGAGCTCCTCTTACACTTGAGAGAACTTTGAAAAAAAGTGGTGTTAATAAAGATAGTGTTATTGTTTTTTATGCTGGTGGAAAAAAAGCTAAAGATTTTAGAGATGCTGCACTTGCAATGTATACTGTAGAGTATTATGGTTTTGATAATGCTGCTATGCTAGATGGTGGATTTGCTGGTTGGAAAAAAGCTGGTGGAGCGGTAGAAACTAAAAAAACAAAAGTAAAAAAAGGTAATTATAAAATTACAAAATTTAACCAAGGTATTATTGCAACTGGTGAAGATGTTGATGAAGCTGTATGGACTGGAGTTTATCAAACTGTAGATACAAATGGTAAACAAGAGAGTACAAAAAATACGAAAAAAGGTTCTCACTGGTATGGTACAGCAAAAGATCCTAGACGTGCTAAAGAAGGACATCTCCCAGGTGCAAAAGCTATGCATATAAAAGTTCTTGCTGCTAAAAAAGATGGTGTTT
>CAZBPU010000062.1:0-11010 GCA_964493845.1 uncultured Sulfurospirillum sp. | reverse complement strand
ACTAAATATGAAGTAAATATCCACACCTTTGATGTACACTTATAATCATTAAAGGAGGCTTCATGTATATAAAGAATAATAAACAATACAGACGACGAATTCATACTGCTCAAGTAGTAGTATTTTTATTGGCATTAGTAGTTACAGTTGCATTTGTCTTTACTCAAAATAAAATTAAGTCACTTTTGGAGTTTAATACTGCTGTTCAAGAGATAGAAATAAATGTTTATGAATTTGCTTATGCATACAAAGCTACACTCGTAAATGAAGATAAAAAGATACTATCAAAACTTAATGATAGTAAAAAAGATTTGATTGATTTATTAGAAAATGATAGGCTACATAGTAATATATTTTTTAAGCAATATAAACGAGAAATGAAAGATTTAGAAAAATTAGTTCAAAAACTTTATTTAATCTTTGACAAAAAAAGCACTCTTAATTTCAGAGATTTAATAAAAGAAGTAGATTTTATTATAGATGAAAGGCTTAATAAACAGATAGATGCAGAATTGTTATTTTATCAAAGAATCGAAATATTTTTATTTATTACATCTATCTTATTTATTCTTTTATTCCTATATGTTTTTTATCTTGTTTCAAAATATTTTGATACATTAAGTATAAATTTAGAAAATGATTTACATCAAGTTAGTAGTTTGATTACAAAGATTAAACACGAAGAGAAAAATATTAACATCACAGCCATATCAGATGAATTTTCTAAAATATCTTATGAACTTCTACATATGAAAGAAGATTTAGATAAGGTTACCTTCTCTAAAGAAGAAAGAGACAATCTACTCAATAGTATCGGTAAATATAGATGTATACTCCATTTTGATGGAAGTGTTACACATTTATCTAAGGAGTTAATGAGCTTTATATCTAAAGAAAAAGATTTAAATAAGATAACTATTGATAATTTTGAAAATGTATTGAGCTATGATAATTTTAAAAAATTAATAGAAAAATCTCTTCTTTCTAATCAACAATTTAACTTTAGTGCTACTTCAAATTTTCCTTCTCTTACGATAAATGGAGTTATTTTAAGTAATTCGTCTATTTTTCTTATAGCTAATAAATATCTTAATGATAGCAATACTACATTTTTGCCTCATGATAAAATGGCATTTTTTATTCTAAATGAGGACGGTCTTGTTCTAAGAGTAAACTATTTATTTGAATTACTTTTTCGTCTTGAGCGTAAATACTTAGAAAATCAATATATAACAGATATTTGTGCTTCAGCATATTGCAATAAACCACTAAACCTTGAAAATATAAAAAATTTGGTTTTAACAGAAAAATCGATGGAGATGATAATCAATCCATCCTACCAAGAGGATAAACGCTATTCAAAAGTTTCGGCATTTGATATAGGAGTGGATAAAGACTCGAGACCACTATATATGGTTACTTTTAAGGATATAACTGAATTGCGTTTATCTGAAGAAAAAATCTATCAACTTGCATACCATGATAGTTTAACAGGTTTAGCAAATAGAACTTATTTAATAAAATATTTAGATAGTCAAATAGCTAAGGCTAAAAGGAATAAGACTAACTTCCTTGTCTTTTTTTTAGATTTAGATGATTTTAAAATAATCAATGACACTTTAGGACATGATAAAGGAGATGAAGTGTTACAGTTGGTTGCTCAGAGATTAAAAAAATCTTTAAGGGAAGAAGATTTTATAGCTAGGCTTGGTGGTGATGAGTTTTGTGTAGTAACAGAAGATACTAATGTAAATTCAATAGCAAAAAGAATAATTAAGAATTTAAATATGAAGAATAGGCTTAATATTTCTATAAACGTAAGTATAGGTATTTCTATATATCCTAATGATGCAACAGATTCTATATCACTTTTAAAAACTGCTGATACTGCGATGTATGAAGCCAAAAATTCTAATAAAAATACTTTTAAAATGTACAATAAATCTATATCACAAAAACTTGAATTTGAATATGAGTTAATCAAAGATATACAAAATGCTTTAGTTAATCAAGAGTTTGAACTTTACTATCAACCCCAAGTTTTATCAGAGTCACAAAAAGTTTTTGGTGTTGAAGCGCTTATACGGTGGATACACCCAATACGAGGGATTATTTATCCCTTGGACTTCATTCTTCTTGCTGAAAAATATGGTTTGATAAATGATATTACAAAATGGGTAGTACAAGAGTCATGTACACAACAAGTTCTTTGGAAAGAGCAAGGGATAAATCTAAAAACTTCTATCAATATAACAGCTGATTTTTTTCAAAATACTTCTTTTATCAAAACAATAAAGGATATCTTAAAAACAACAAATATAACTCCAAGTGATATTAAGCTTGAAATCACTGAATCTAAACAGGGAAATATTGAAAAACTTCTGGATAAAAATAACGAGCTTAAGTCATTAGGATTTGAAATTGCCATAGATGATTTTGGCACGGGTTATTCTTCATTAAGTGTTTTACAAAAATTAAATGTAGATATTTTAAAAATTGATAAATCATTTATAGATAATTGTGTGACTGATTATGAAATGCAGGTGTTAATTGAGGCAATTATAAAGATAGCTAATGTAATGAATATAAAAGTTATAGTGGAGGGAGTCGAAACACAAGAACAAATTGATTATCTTAGTAGATATAAGGGAATTATATTTCAAGGATATTATTTTAGCAAACCCTTGCCAAGGAATGATTTAGAAAAATATATAGTGGAGAGAAAATGTGTAGAAAATGTGTAGAAATAATTCATATTGTTAATATATAATACATAACTTGATTTAGGAGTTGGACAATGAGTATTAGAGCAAAATTTTCGTGGTCGTTTTTTATTATTACGCTAGCAGTTGTTAGTTTATCTACTTTTGTTTACGATGGGGTAGATAAAGCTACTGATGGTTTTAGCAGATACAGGGAGATGGCAAAAGATACAGTTTTAGCAAGCCATGTTCAATCGGATATGCTTATGGTTAGAATGAATGTGAAAGATTATTTGCAAACTAATTCACAAAAAGATATTAATGAGTTTAACAGCTATTATGACAAAACTATGAACTTTGTCGATGAAGCACTCAAAGAGATACAAAGACCATCACGCGCACCAATGGTAAAAGAGATACATGAAAAACTTCTTGTTTATAGAGATTATTTCTATCAAGTAGTAGAGTATTATAAGAAAAGAAATCAAATAGTACATGAAAACTTAGATGTAAATGGGAAAAAAATAGAGCAACTCTTAACTTCTGTTATGAATAGTGCAGACCGAGATGGTGATAACAAATCTGCTCTAGATACAGCAAAATCTATAAGAACACTTCTTTTAGCAAGACTTTATACAAGCAAATTTCTAATCTCTAACTCTAAAAAAGACTTGCATAGAGTAAACAAAGAGTTTCAAGACTTAAATCAACTCTTAGTAAAAACAAGAAATGGATTAGAAAACAAAAAAAGAAGAAAACAGCTCTTACAAGCAATAAAATTAATAAAAACATACAGAGATGGGGTTTCTCAAGTAAATACTATCATAACAAAGAGAAATGATATTATAAATAATAAGCTCAATGTTATAGGACCACAAATAGCAAAGCTAGCTGAAGATGTAAAACTATCAATTAAAAAAGACCAAGATACCATAGGTCCAAAAGTTTCTAGTGACAATCAAACATTAAAAACTGTTGTAATTGTTGTTAGTATATTAGTAGTTCTTTTTATCATTATTATAAGCATACTCCTCATCAAAAAAGCTCTAGTTGAACCTTTAAGTCGTTTAGAAAATTTAACTAAAGATTTAGCTACAGGTGAAGGTGACTTAACAAAAAGATTAGAGATTGATAGCAAAGATGAAATATCGGCTGTAGCTCACTATATAAATCTCTTTATAGAAAAAGTTCAATCTACCATTGGATCAGTAAAAGAAACTAGCGCAGAGAATGCTTCCATATCTCATGAACTTTCAACAACAGCATTAGGTGTTGGTAAAAATGTTGAAAATTCTGTTGCTGTTATTGAAGATGCAAGCAATCAAGCTAAAGAGATTCAAAGCAAAATAATAGATTCAATCTCTAAAGCTCAAAGTTCAGAAGAAGAGATTATTCAAGCAAATGATAATTTAGAAAGTGCTAAAGAAGAAATTGTCTCTTTAACTTCAAAAGTACAAGAGACTGCACAAACAGAAGCTGAACTCTCACAAAACATGGAAACTCTTTCTCAAGATGCAGGAGAAGTAAAAACCATCTTAGTAGTTATCGCAGATATAGCAGACCAGACAAATCTTTTAGCACTTAATGCTGCCATTGAAGCTGCTCGTGCAGGTGAACACGGTCGTGGCTTTGCCGTGGTTGCTGATGAAGTAAGAAAATTAGCTGAACGAACACAAAAATCACTTGCAGAGATAAATGCAACTATTAATGTAGTAGTACAGTCTATTGTAGAAGCATCTTCAAAAATGAGTGAAAACTCTACTGAAATTCAACATTTAGCAAGTATTGCAAATGATGTAGAGCATAAAATAAATGATACCGTAAATATTGTAAATAATGCAGTTATAGCAAGTGAGCAAACAGTATCAGATTTTGAAGAAACCGGTAAGAATATAAAAATTATAGTTGAAAAAGTAGAAGAGGTGAATACTATTTCTGCAACAAATGCCAGAAGTGTAGAGGAAATAGCAGCAGCAGCTGAACACCTAAACAGTATGACTGATAATTTAAACAATAAACTTGCAACATTTAAAACTTAAAAAGATTGTCCTTGTAGGTGCCTCCACTGGAGGTCCGGGACAAATTAAAAAAATTATTCAATCCTTACCAATTTTAAAAAACTCATCTGTGATAATCGCCCAACATATGGCTGATGGTTTTTTAGAGAGTTTTGTTTTAGAATTACAAAAATTTACCCCTAATCACATATTGCTTATTGAAGATAATACACTTTTTGAAGAGGGTAAAGTTTACCTATGTAAACATAATACTACTCTAAATATACAATCTTTAAAATTTAAAGTAAAAAAATTAGATGATGATAGCTTTAACCCAAATATAGATATTCTATTTCTCTCTATGTTAGAGATAATGCCTAGAGTTGAAATCTTGTGCAGTATTTTAACTGGTATAGGTGACGATGGTGTAAAATCTTGTAGAGTCTTAAAGAATAATGGAGCACGGTGTATGACAGAATCTAAAGAGAGTGCAATCATAGATGGTATGCCAAATCGTGCTAGAGAATTAGTTCCAAATATTGAAGTTTATGATATGAAGAGAGTTATAGATGAAATTAGTGAGTTTTGTAAATAATGTTGCATTTATTTAAAAGAAATAAAACTGAAATCATAACTACAAAAAAAGAGATAGAAGATTTTAGTAATGTTGAAATAGTTGCAGATTATTTTAAAAGAGAAACAGGTGTCACTTTTGAAAAGCAGATAAGTAGTTTAAATAATAAAATGAAGCTTTTTTGCAAACATAATGAAATAATATCTTATAAAGAGCTTTTAAGTCAACTTCAAAAAGATAAAGATTTAAAGCAAGATTTGATAAATTTACTCACAACAAATGAAACCTATTTTTATAGAGAATTTAAACAGATAGAAGAACTTGTAGGTATAATAAAAAGTAAAAGAGAAAAGGTCACAATCTTATGTGCCCCATCTGCCACAGGAGAAGAACCTTACAGTATAGCTATCGCTCTTTTAGAAGCTGGAGTTGCAGCAGAAAGTTTTAGTATAATGGGTATAGACATTAATAAAGAGGCTCTCCACAAAGCAGAAGAAGCTGTGTATGGTGAACGAAATATAAAATATTTACCAAAAGAAGCAGTTGATAAGTATTTTAGCGAGGAAACAAATAAGTACATCTTAAAAGAAGAGATAAAAAAACAAGTATCTTTTAAGCTTGTAAATATTTTTGATAAGGAATTTTTACAACTAGGAAAGTTTGATTTTGTGTTTTCTCGAAATATGTTAATATACTTTGATAAAGAAACAAAACAAAAAGCTAAAGTGATACTAGAGAGTATGAGAAAAGATGATAAATATAATATCTTTTTTGGGCATGCTGATTTGTTTTAAAAAAATATATAATATAAGGTGGAATTATAATGGCTTTCAAAAAAGTTGTAACACATAAAATCACACTAGAAACACCTGAAGCACTCTTACATGATTTAAGAGCAAAGAAAATACAAGGACCTCTTTCACATCAAGCTGATATGTGGAGACGATATTTAGAAGAAGCACTTAATAAACCTGATGTAGCTTTACAACTTCCAACTGGCAGTGGAAAAACATTAGTTGGATTAATTTTAGCAGAATGGCGACGACAGAAGTATAATGAGAAAATTGTTTATCTTTGTCCCACAAATCAACTTGTTCATCAAGTTGCTGAACAAGCAGAAAAAAAATATGGATTAAAAGTCACTAAATTTGTAGGGAAGATAAAAGATTATCCTGTATCAACGAAAGCTGATTATCAACAAGCTGATAAAATTGCAATAACATCATATAGTTCACTTTTTAATACGAACTCCTTTTTTAAAGATGCAGACATTATAATACTGGATGATGCTCATGCATCCGAAAACTATATAAGCAGTCTTTGGTCATTACAAATTGATAAATATAACGAAGAGTCTAAAAATTTATATATCGCGTTTGCAAATTTAATTAAAAATCATATTTCTAAACTTGACTATGAAAAGATGATTAATGAGTCAAACTATGATGAGTGGATTGATAAGTTACCAATTAATGCTTTTATGGAATTAAATGATGATATTGCTTCTCTTTTAGAAACATATTGTGTGGACAATCAAATGCAATACCCATGGCAAATGATAAAAAACAACCTAACAGCTTGTCAATGTTATATAAGTTCAAACCAAATTTTAATAAGACCAATTATACCTCCAACAAAAACACATATGCCATTTAGTAGTGCTAAACAAAGAATTTATATGTCAGCTACACTTGGTAATGGTGGAGATCTTGAAAGATTAACAGGAGTTAAAAATATTTTTAGACTACCTATTCCTCAAGGTTGGGATAAACAGGGAATCGGTAGGAGATTTTTTGTATTTCCGGAGCGTTCACTGGAGAATGATGAATTAAATTCTTTTTTTGAAGACACTATTAAGAAATCAGGACGATCAGTTATATTAACAAAAGATATACAATCATCAAATGAAGTTCAAAAAGTTATTGATGAAAAAATTAAATTTAAAGTTTTTGATGCTAAAGCAATAGAAGAATCAAAAGAAAATTTTTTAGAAGAAGAAAATGCAATTGCATTGATTGCCAATCGTTATGATGGAATAGATTTTCCAGAAGATGAAGCAAGAACTTTGATCATTTATGATTTACCTACTGCTACAAATCTTCAAGAAAAATTCTTTGTAAGTTGTATGGCAGCAAATGAACTCCTTGAAGAAAGAATTTTAACACGCATAATTCAAGCAATGGGGAGATGTACTCGTTCTTCGACAGACTATTCTTTAGTAATTGTTTTTGGAGAAAGACTGGTTTCATATTTATTGCCTATAAAAAAACGAAAACTATTACATCCAGAGTTACAGGCTGAACTTGAATTTGGAATAGAACAATCGAAAGATGCTACACTTAAAGATTTTACTGAAAATATTCAACTATTTTTAGGACAAACAGCAGATTGGTTTGAAGCAGATAAAGAGATAATTTCTATGAGAGATGAGCTTACTCAAGAAGAACCAAATTATATTCAAAACTTACAAAATAGTGTTAAATATGAAATAGAGTACCAATATAAAATGTGGCAAGGAGATTATGACGGAGCACTAGATGAAGCTAGAAGTGCTTTAAGTAAATTAACAGATTCTAAATTAAAAGGTTATAGAGCACTTTGGAATTATTTGGCGGGAGCCTCTTGCAAACTAGCTCAAAATTCTTTATCAACAACTTTTTTTGAAAATGCAATGAAAGCTGCTCCTGCATTGAAATGGATGGTTACATTAGCTAAAAGTGCTAATACTGTAACGGATGATATAATAGATGATAGTGATCTTAACCCAATAGTAGAAAAATTTGAAAATAATTTAAGAAGTATGGGTACGACATCAAATAGAAAATACGATGCCGAAGAAAAATTTATTCTTGAAAATATTATGAATGGTGATGCCAAACAATTTGAAGAAGCACAAACACGATTAGGGAACCTGATAGGATATGAAGCTGGAAATAAAGAAGTAGATGCAGCACCTGATCCTTGGTGGATGTTAAGTGACAAGTTATGTATAGTATTTGAAGATCATTCAGATGCAACTTCTGAATATTTTAATGCGACAAAAGCAAGACAAGTTGCGACTCATGATAACTGGATAAGAGAACATCTACCTGTTTCTAAAGATATAGAAATTATTAAAGTATTGGTTACTCCAACAAAAAAAGCACAGGAAGGTGCATTACCGCATTTAAAAGATGTTTATTTATGGGAATTAGATAATTTTAAAAAATGGGTACAAGAAATTTTATGTAAACTAAGAAGTATGAGAAGTGAGTTTTCTATGGAAGGTGACTTGTTTTGGAGAGAAAATACAAAAGATCGATATAAAATAATTCACTTAGACCCACTATCTTTAGTTGCAAAAATAAAAGAGATTAATGCATATGATTTCTATACTATTAATAATGGAAAATAGTTATTATGCAAAATGTAAATCAATTATATACAAAGTGTGCTCAAAACCTTAATCAAGATATTATTAGTTCATTGACTCATCTATATAATACAACCAATAATGAACATAAACTTATTACATCGAGAATGGATGTCCAATTAGCTTATATAAATCAATATGATAAGCAATGGTTAGATAAAAAGGTATCTTATTTTATTGCTGCAACAGATAAAAAAGCTGAAAATTTCAATGGAATACTCGGAGAGATAAGAGCTTATGGAGACTTGCTAGAACTACAACATAATTTATTTTCTGTAAAAAAAATTAAAACCCCTTCTAGTGGTAGTGATTTTGTTATGATATTAGATGATAATACATCTATACACATTGAAGTAAATACACCACAACAAAGTGATGGTAAAATTACATCGACTGAAATTGAGAAAACTACTAAAGAAATTAAAAACTATAAGATTGAATATGATATATCTGCACATGCTCCTTATGGTTATCCAGGTAGAAAAAAAGACAATATTCAATATGAAGCTGTTTCAAAGTTTTCTCAAATTAAAAACAAACAAGAATGTAAACAATTTAAAAAAGATAAAATTTCAATTCTCTGGTTGGACTTAAATGATCCAAAAATCAGTATGTTTAATCAGCTTGATTATACAACACCAATAATTAGTTTTAATGGTGCTATTTCAAGTGGTTTTATATGGAATGCCTTTTATTCTCTTCAAGGAGACAAAATATATGCAAATCATGATAGTTTTTCTAAAGATTACATTGAGATGGAGTTTAACGGTAGATTTTCTAATTCTTATATAGATTTTGTTGTATTGGATTGTTTTACACATAAAGTGATATTTGAAAACCATAATTCTAAAAAAGAGTTTCCTAGCGAAATTTATAAACTCTTTTTAAATTTTTTCAATTTAAATAATCAAAGTTCATATTTATCATTTGGCAATAAAAAACTTTTAAAAGATATAATAAAAGCTGAGCGTACTTTGTCAAACAGTTTAGTAGATTTATAAGTTATGATTCCAAAAAGAAGTAGATGGAAGAGATGGAGTCTTCCTACAAAAGTAGGTTATGTAAGTTCGATATTTGGTATCTTAGGTTTTATAATAGGTGTATTTTCATCTACAATCATAGGACTTGAAGAGTATTTTGCAAAAGTCACCTTAAATTCATTATCAATACAAAAAGCACAATATGATTATACTTTTACTACTGAAAAATATAATGGTTTTGAAAGAGATATTCAAAAAATATTTTACTTGAAAATAAAGTACCCATTTTTTAAAAACGACTTTTTAGAGTATATAAATAACGAGTTGAAAAATAATGTTCTTAATTCACTTGATGAAAATCTGATTATGTATAATTCTGATTATGAAATAGGCATTGTGTCTTCTCATTTGTTGAGTATAAAAATGACACAGTACACATTTTATTATCCGGCACTAAATGGTAACAATTCAGTTTGGGCTATAAATATTGATCCACTTCATCATAGAGATTTTGATTTTTTTGATGTATTTGATGCTAAGCGAAATGCATTGGAAGAAATTAAAGAAATTATTAAAAATAAATCAGAATGTGGATTTTTTGATAATTTTAATAAAGCAAGTTTTATCCCACGATTTTTTATTAAAAATAATAGTATCGAATTTATATTTAGTGAATATGAAGTAACACCAGGTATGTGCGGCAATGTTATTGTTAAAATAGAATATGATGAACTCATAAACTATTTTCGTTATGATGGTCCTTTAGGAGTATTGATTTCAGCTTCTCGTTCATGGAATGCTGATTATCATTGGTATAAAGCTATTTCAAAGACAATGAATTCAAAGTAATATTACATATTTTTAAAAATTCATGACACAACATTTATTGTCCACCCATTCCCAATCATCTTATACCTTTGGGAGTTAGAAACTCACTCTGTATACTTATCAGGCAAAGTCTGAAGCCTCTCACACTCCAAAGGTGTAAGTTTTCTGACATATCAGTTTTTGGTATATTGCATAAATTCATAATTTGCTGCAGTTAGGCAGTTAGACTTTTTAAGCATAGCTATTCCTCTTCTAGTTTTAGAGTTTAAAAATGTAGCATCAAAGCACTCTCCCTGTTTTATCTCGCAGTAGCCTTTTTTAGTGTTCTCTCAAACTAAAAGTATTTTAGGTCACTGGTTCCCTCATGAGTTAGCTGTAAGAGTTGGAGACTTGTGGTTTATATCATAAACTCTTTTAGAACTTTCAAACCCAGCTATATCTACTTTAGCTACAGGTTTAAGCCCATTTACACTCAGTTTTGAGTTTTCTAAAATTGTGAAATCTTTAAAGATAAGTT
>CAZBPU010000061.1:0-11238 GCA_964493845.1 uncultured Sulfurospirillum sp. | reverse complement strand
TTATTTAATACTATTTTAGATTTTTTAGTATTTTTTGCTTTATACATAAATATATCGGCTTGATTTATTAGTTCATCCACTGATTGGGCGTCACTTGGAAATATACTTATACCAATGCTAGAAGAGATATTAATTGTATTGTTTTCATAATGTATTGGTATTTGTGAGGATTCTATAATTTTATTTGCAAGATTTATCAATGTACTTTTGTTTGGGATGTCTTCTACTAACAATAAAAATTCATCACCACTTCTTCTTGCTATCATATCTTCTTTTCTTATAGATTTTTTTATATTATTTGCAACAGTTTTTAAAACATAATCTCCTGCTTTATGTCCAAAAGTATCATTTACTGTTTTAAAATTATCTAAATCAATAAAAAAAACTGCAATCTCTTGTTTATCTCTTTTTGCCTTACTTATCGCTTGATCTAGTTTGATTTCAAATAAAAACTTATTTGATATTCCTGTCAATTTATCATAGTGGGCTAAATTATATAGGCTATTTTTAGTATTATTTGCTTCAATTTGATCTTGTAAGTTTTCTGATATAGCATTTAGTTTTTCAGATAAAAATTCAATATCGATTGGTTTTGGAATAAAACCATTACTTCCCATATTAATAGCTTCTAGTAAATTTTCTTTATCATCGAAAGCAGATATAATTATAATAGGCTGGTTTTTATCTATTTTTTTTATTTTTTTTAACATTGTTAAACCATCCATATTTGGCATATTTATATCAGTTATTACAATATCAGGTTTCTTTTCTTTATATATTTCTAATCCTTCTACACCATCATATGCTATAAATAAGTCTTTTACACTATCTTCTAAAATTAGTTTTATATGGTTTTGTGTATCTATATTATCTTCAACACACAAAATAGTAAAATTGTTGAGTAACATTATTGTTCATCCTCTTTTAAATATATTTTGAAATTTGCTCCATCATTTTCATTTGTAACTGATAATTTTGCTTTTAATTTTTCATGTATAATCATTTTTGTCATATATAATCCTAGCCCTGTACCATTTTTATTGTTTTTTGTTGAAAAATATGGGTCAAATATTTTATCAATAATATCATTTGGAATACCACCAGCATTATCTGAGATGCTTATTACTATATTTTTATGCTCTTTTGTTATAGTAATATTTATATATTTATCATCTTTTTCACTATCAATTAAAGCATCTTTTGCATTATTTATTATATTTAAGATTGCTTGTCCTAATTCATTTGGATAGCCAAAACTATAATATTTTTTTTCAATATCAAAATTTATTTTTATATTATTTGTTATGTATATAGTTTTTACAATATTAAGTATATTTTCTATTATTTCATTTACGCAAAATTTATACATTATTTTTTCTGATTTAAAAAAATTTCTAAAATCATCTATAGTTCTAGACATTAATTCTATCTGTTTTTTTGAATTTTCTTTAAAAAAATTCATAGATTTATCGTCTAGAGATTTTTTGTTATATTTGGATACTATCAACTGATTTGCTAAAGATAGGTTATTTAATGGTTGTCTCCATTGATGTGCAATCATAGCTATCATTTCTCCCATTTGGGCTAAACGACTCTGTTGAATCATTAGAAGTTGTTGTTCTTTATTTTTGTTGATTTCTACTTTAAGTGTTTTACGTAGATTTAACTCAAATTTCTTTTTTTGTTCAAATAAAATATTTACTGTAAAAACTATTATAATGTGAGCTAAAACAAATAGGTTATAGTTTATAATATTATCTATATTAGACTCTAAATAAAATGCTCCTACATTTAAATATACAGAGTATGATGAAATAAAAGCAACAATAACACTCAAAAGCATGCCATAAGTGATTCCTTTTCTTGATACAACAAATATAGTAAAAGGTATGGTTATACTCAAAATTAGTAAATGACTTTTTATAACAAATACTATTTCAATAAAGTACAATAATATTCCAAATACTAAGCCACAAAATATATAGTGCAAAATTTTTATATTTTTATAATTCATAAGTATACTAAGAATAAAAGGGGTAAAAAGTAGTTGTCCCATAATGTTTCCAAACCACCAAGAAAAAGTAGATGTAATAAACTCTTCTTGAATTATTTGTTCATTTAATAGCAGTACAATATTAGATAAAAATGAACTAAATACTTGTAGTATAAATATTATAATTATAGATAATCCAATGATATCTTTGAGCCTTAGTAATCTCATATCTAATTTATACTTATTAAAAAGAGTTACACCAATAATAGCTTCAATAGAATTTATAGATGCAATTTCAAAAGAGGATAAAAGATCAATATTATTAATTAATGCTAAAATCAATTGTCCTAAAAATATTCCTGGCCATACTCTTTTACCAAAGTATAGAGCAAATGCTAAAGATATTCCTTCAGAGGCAAATATACCAATATTTACAATATTGTTATGATCTTTTAAAAGTAAAAGACTTGTTATGCCAGCAAAAAGATAGAGTAACGCAAGTATAAATATAATTAGAAAATTATTATATTTGTTGTTTAGTATAGATATATTCTTCATTTTTGTATACTTTTTTGAGGTATATCAATAGTAAAAATAGTACCATTATTATGATTTTTGGTGCTTAATTTACCATGGCAATGCTTTTCTACAATAATTTTACTCATGTAAAGACCTAATCCTGTTCCTTCTTTTTCTGATTTAGTTGAAAAATAGGGATCAAATATTTTATTGGAAATAGTATCATCTATACCACCTCCATTATCCCAAATACTTAAAGTTGTACCATCACTTTTTATCTCTATGATTGGATTTTTTATATTTTTATTTGTCAAAATATCTTCAGAGTTTTTTAGTAAGTTGATTATAACTTGAATAAGTTCATTTTCATAAGTAAAAATTTTTTTTGTATTTTTTATATCTTTTATTAATATTATATTTTTATTTGTTAGAGTTATTTCTATAATATTTAATGCTTTTTTACATATGATTTCAAAATCTGTGAGTATTTTTTCTTTTTCAGGCTTAAAAAAAGTTCTAAAATCATCTATTGTTGAGCTTAAATGTTGTACATAATTATGCATTTTTGAAACTATAACTAGAGAAGTTTTTGCATCAAACTTATTCATTTTTACTTTTTGATTTATAAATGTAACAGTGGCGCTTATCGCATTAAGTGGTTGTCTCCATTGGTGTGCTATCATAGCTATCATTTCTCCCATTTGAGCATGTCTTGATTGATGGAACATTATTTTATCTTTTTCTCTGTTTTTTTTAACTTCATGTGCTATTATCTTTTTTAAATTGTTGTTAGTAAATTCTAGTTTTGATGTTTTATCTATTAATTCAACTTCTTTTTTAAAATAATCTATCCACAAGTCAACTTTTAAAATAAATTCTTCAAAAATAAAAGGTTTTTTTAGAAAATCATTTGCCCCATTTTTTAAAGCATCTCTAATTATATTTGGTGTTGATGTTCCAGAAAGTACCAATATGGGAAGATTTATGTATTTACTATGATTTCTTAAAAGTTTTAATACCTCCAACCCATGTATATCTGGCAGTTCCATATCTAGTATTAGTAGATTATATGTTGTTTCCTTCAGCATTTTTAGGCCGTTTTCTGCATTATAGGAGTAATCAATAGTGTAGTTTCTAGGTTCTAGTATAGTTTTGATTTGATTACATATAAACTTTGAATCATCAATAATTAAGATTTTACCTTTTATTTTAGAAGTAATTTGGTTTATGATTTTTATTATTTCTGTTATAGAGTATAAAAGATTAGTATCTTTTATAATATAGTCTAATATACCGTACTGAAATAACTCTTCTCTTAAATCATCATCTTGTGAAGATGTCAACACAACAACTTTTGTTTTTGTTAAAGATTGTATATGTGCTATAAGTTCAGAACCTTCACCATCTGGCAAGTGTAAGTCTAAAATAATTAAATCATACTGTTTTGATGATAAAAGCTCTCTAGCTTTTTTGAGTGTAAAGGCTTGGTCTGCATTGTGAGATAATTTTATTAGCTCTTTTTTAATTATGTTATTAATTGTTTTTGAGTCTTCAATAATTAAAATATTCATTTGCTTATCATTGGCCTTGGTTTTCCAAAATAATATCCTTGAGAATAATCAATATTTAAATCTTTTATGATGTTATAGATGGCTTCATTTTCAATAAATTCAGCTATAGTTAGTAGATTTTGTTCTTTTGCAAATGTTACTATACTTTTTACAGCAGATAAAGAGTAGCTACTTGTTTCTATATCTCTTATGAGACAACCATCTATTTTTAAAATATCGGGCTGATAATCTAATAATCTTTCATAATTAGAATATCCTGCACCAAAATCATCTATTGCAATTTTTACACCATGTTTTTTAACTTCACAAATAAACTCTTTTACTACATTGAAATCTTTAACATTTTCATCTTCGAGCAATTCAAATACTACTCTAGGAGCAAATTCTTTAAACTTTTTTAGTAGTTTAAAAATTTTTAATCTAGTAGTAGTCTGTTCTATATCTAATGCAGAAAGGTTTATAGAGATATCTTTCTCACATAGCTTTAAGACATTAAAAGATTGTTCTAAAACTAGATTTGTTATTTGAGTGTAGTAATTACTTTTTTTGGATGTTTCAAGAAAATGTATAGGAGTTAGTACTTTATCGTTTTCATCTATTAGGCGAACTAAAGATTCATATTTTGTTACTTCTTTAGTTTTGTTGTCTATAATAGGTTGAAAATATGAAATAATTCTAGAATTTTCAATAGCATTTTTGATTATAGAAACCGTTCTCATATTTTGTTTTGCTGTATTTTGTACTTGTGTTGCTAAGTTATTTGCTATTATAAAATTTTCTTTTGACTTTAAAATTTTCTTTATTCCTAGTTTTGCAGATTCCAATATTTTGTTTTTTTTATAGGCTAAACTAATTGCTATTGATATATCATAGTTTATATCGCCTAGTGTTATTTTATCGTTATTGAGAGTTTCTTGATATTTTTTTAGATTTTGTAGAAAATTAACTTTATCCACAAAGTATTTTTGTTTTTCAATTATAAATGCATATTCTCCATTTTCTAACTGATATATTTTATCAAAGTCATACAATATCGAAAATTTATCTTGTAAGTATGTAGTAACTCTATTTTGAATCATCTCTACTGTTTCATTATCATAAAATTCCATTGTCATATCAAATTTATCTAATTTTATATATATAAGGATTATCTCTTTAGCATTTTTTATTGCATCATTTAGCTGTTTTGAAGGAGACATAATACTTGTAATATCATTCCTTAATGATATATACTCTAAAATGTTGCCATTTATATCTAATATTGGCATTACTATAGCATCTACATAGTAGCTTTTATTGTTTTTTGCCTTATTCCTTACTATGTTATTCCAAATTTCTTTTTTGTCTTTTATTGTGTGCCACATATCTTTAAATATGCTTTTAGGATTATCAGGGTGTCTTACTATATTATGATTTTTACCTATGAGTTCTTCTTTTTTATAGCCTGAAATTTTACAGAATCTATCATTTACAAAAGTAATAATTCCTTTTGTATCAGTTTTAGAAACTATTGAGCTTGCATTAGTTGCTTTTTGGTACTCTTTTAAAAGATGAAGATTTGATTTTGCTTCATTTATATATCTATATTTTTTTACTACTTTATCTATCATTATGACTAGTTGTTCTAAGTCAATAGGTTTCAGTAAGTATCCATCGACTCCCAATTTAATACTATTCATAAAAAAATTATCTTCATTGTGGGCAGATAGAATTAAAATTGGTATTTCGTTATCTTTTTTTCTAATTTTTGATATCATTTCTAAGCCATTTAGTTTTGGCATATTTATATCAGTTATAATTAAATCTATATCATTATCTATAAATTTATTGTAACCGTCTTCTCCATCAACAGCTACTGTTATATTGTCAAAGAAATCTTCCAATATCATGTAGGTCATTTCTCTAGAGTCTATATTGTCTTCAACATATAGAAGTTTTAAGCATTTAGAGTACTGGATAACTTCATTTTCATTAATCATTTTCTTGTCCTAAAGTAATTTTGAATTTTGCCCCATATAGAACTATTTCGTTATTATATCTAGACTCTTCATTTGAAACTATTAATTTTCCACCGCAATGTTCTTCTATTATGATTTTACTCATATACAATCCTATGCCTGTACCATCTTTTTTTGTTTTTGTAGAGAAGTATGGATCAAAAATTTTATCTATAATATCGTCTGGTATTCCACCTGCATTATCACAAATATTAAGAGTTTCATTTTCAATTTGTATCAATATTGTAGGGTTGTTTATAGAGTTTTCTAATAGGGCATCTTCAGCATTTTTAATTAGGTTTAGTAAAACTTGTTTTAGTTCATTTTCATAAGTTATAAAATCTTTAGTTGACTTAATATCTATAATAAGTTTTATATTGTGATTGTCTAAAGAATTGTTTACTATATCTAAAATATCTTTAAGTATTTTTTCAAAATTTGTTTTATTTTTTGTTTTATTTGATTTAAAAAAGTTTCTAAAATCATCAATAGTATTACTTAAATGTTGAGAAAATTCTTGTATTTTATCTGATAGTTGTATAGCTACATCATAATCTAGTTTTTTAAGTTTTGCTTTTAAATTTATAACACTAGATGCTGCAGCAATAGCACTTAGTGGTTGTCTCCACTGGTGTGCTATCATACTCAGCATTTCACCCATTTGAGCTAAACGTGATTGTTGTTGAATCATCTCTTGTGCAAGTCTGTTTTTCTCTTCTTCTTGTTTTATTTTATTCATTAAAAGTTCATTATTTGTTATATCTAAGCGTATTGAGATATAAGAATCTATACGTCCTTTAGAGTTATAAAGAGGTTCTATATTTGCATATACCCAATAAAATCCACCATCTTTTTTTAGATTTTTTACTTTTCCTGTCCATGTTTTACCTTGTTTTATAGTATCCCATAGTTCTTTAAATGCTTCTTTTGGCATATCAGGATGTCTTACTATATTATGTGGGCTACCTATAAGTTCTGATTTTTTATAGCCAGATATAGAACAAAAAGCAGCACTAGCATCTAATATATTTCCTTTTAAATCAGTAATTGAGCTAATAATGTATCTATCCATAACCAATCTAAGTTTTTGTTCTTCTCTCGCTAATCTTAAAAATGCAATTAACATTAATATAAAAACAACTATACTAAGTAGTGTTAAAGTCAAAACAAGATTAAAAATAGTTCTTACTTTTTTTAATTCTCTAAATATATTTTTTGTTGTATCTTTTTCAATAAATCTACCTATTTGTTCAAGAGTGTTTAGTTTTGAAGTTATAATCTTGTACCATTTTTCTGGAGTTATATCACAATCCTTCATTTTGTCATATATTATATTTTTTCTAATTTTTTCTACTGTTTTAAAAGATAATAAATCTTTTGTTTTATTGTTGTAGAAGTTTTTAATATCATTATTTGCGTAATTTAAAAACATTTTTAAATTTTGATTTTGAATTGATATTATATTTGTAAACTCTATTAAAACATTTCTACATAATTTTTTTTGAGATAATGCTACAATACCTAATGCTCTCTCTAATCCTCCATACTCTTTTAAATATAAAAAACTAACATAAGCTAAAATATTTTGTGTGATTTTTGGAACATGGGAAGTTTTAGATATATTTACTACTTGTTTTAGTAAATAGGAATTTATTTTGGAGTAGTATTTGATTGTCTCAGCAGAATTTATTTGTTTATTGTCTATTTTTTGTCTTATTGATATAATATTATCAATCTCAGATATAAAGTTATTGGATAATTTTTCGATTTTTTTTAATCTTTTTATTTCAAAATCACTCTGTTTTCTTTGTTGAATTAACTCTTTTTTAAACATTTGTTTTTGATTTTCTACATACCCACTAGAGAGACCTCTCTCCTTTTGAAGGGCATGGATAGTAGATGATATATGTTTACTTAGTATAATTTTTTTATTTAGATTCTCAAGTGATTGCATTTTACTATAGCTATAAAATATAACCATTCCACCTAGAAATAGCAATACAATAGTAAGTATTAGTATAGGAACTAATAGTTTTGTTTTTGTGGTAATATTTTGTAACATATATTAACTTCTCATATATTAAAATAGCTTCTTAGTTATTATATAATACAATTCTAAGTGAACTTACATTAGAATCTGTAAAATCTGTTTTTTTAGGTGTCATTTTATGTATAATGCAAAAATATTATTGATTGAAGATGATGAAATATCTTCAGAATTAATGAAAGAGTTTTTAACTGCCTGTGGTTTTGAAGTCGAGGCTGTTTTTAATGCTGTTGATGGTATTGATCGCTTAAAATATAATAATTATGACATTATGCTATTGGATATAAACTTACCAGATTTTAATGGTTTCGAGATATTAAAAAATGTAAAAAATAGCATATTTAAGCCAGTGATTGTTGTAAGTGCTTGTAGTGACACTAAATCAAAAGTTTCAGCTTTTAAATATGGCGCAAGTGATTATATGGTTAAGCCTATTGATTTTGAAGAGTTAGAAGCTAGAATTTGGGTGCAACTTGGTAGATATAGTGAGATAAAATTAGAAGATGAAAAATCATTATTTGAAATAAAAGAGTTTAATATTTTTTTTAATAAAAGGCTTCTTGACTTAACTACTATAGAGTTTGATATTTTTTCAATTTTAATAAAAAGTAAAAATAGAACTATCTCAAGAGAAAGGTTACTAAGTTCTATCTCAACACTGAGTTCACCTCGTTCTTTGGATAATCATATAAAAAATATACGAAAAAAAATAGGCGATAATGGAAATAAACCAGTATATATAAAAACAGAGTATGGTATTGGATATAAATTAGTTTTCTGAACAATTTTATTTATCCCTAAAGCAAATTGGATACAATAGTATTTTTATAACAATAAAGAGGATTTAATGGAAAAAATTATTCAAGAATTAAAAGACAATGGATTATTAAGAGTTATAGAAAATGAACTTGATATAGACTTAGAAATTCCTCATATAGCTTATGTTGAGATAAAAAAAGAGGATTCTAAAGCTCTTTTATTTACAAACCCCATATCTAAAAGACTAAACAAAAAATTTGATATGCCAGTTCTTATGAATGTCTTTGGTTCTTATAAAGCTACAGAACTTATATTTGATAAGCATCCAGATACAATAGCTGATGAGATTGAGAGTCTGCTTCATATGAAGCCACCAGAAGGCTTTATGGATAAACTTGGTATGCTTGGAAAACTTTTTAATTTGAAGAGTGTATTTCCAAAAAGATTATCATCTAAAGGTAGTTGCCAAGAGATAAGGCAAGAAAATATTGATTTAAATAAGTTTCCAATTTTGACAACTTGGAGTGAAGATGGTGGTCCTTTTATAACTATGGGACACGTATATACTCAAAGTTTGGATGGAACAAAACATAACGTTGGTATGTATAGATTACAAGTTTATGATAACAAACGACTTGGCATGCACTGGCAAATACATAAAGATGGTGCTCACTTTTTTCACGAGTACAAAGAAGCTGGTAAAAAAATGCCTGTAACTGTTGCTATAGGTGGTGACCCACTTTATATCTGGTGTGGACAAGCTCCTATGCCAAATGGAATGTTTGAGTTATTGCTTTATGGACTTATTCGTGAAGAAAATGCAAGATTAGTTAAGTCTTTGACAAATGAGATTTACATTCCAGAAGATGTTGATATTGTTATAGAAGGCTTTGTAGATCCAGATAAAATGGAGATAGAAGGCCCTTTTGGTGACCATACTGGTTACTATACTCTTAAAGAAGAGTATCCTGTGATGGATGTAACTTGTATAACAACAAAAAAGAAACCTATATATCAAGCTACTGTTGTTGGTAAGCCTCCTTTAGAAGATAAGTATATGGCTTGGGCTACAGAGAGGATTTTCTTACCACTTTTGAAAACTACTGTACCTGAACTGATAGACTATAATATGCCGGAAAATGGAGTTTTTCATAACCTGATTTTAGCAAAAATGAAAAAAATGTACCCAGGACATGCTAAACAATTTATGCATGCATTTTGGGGAGTAGGGCAGATGAGTTTTGTAAAACATGCTTTTTTTGTTGGTGAAAATGCACCTGAACTTAAAAATTATGATGAATTGAGTGATTATATACTTGACCGTGTAAGTGTTGAAAACATACTAATAAGTGAAGGTGTATGCGATGCACTAGACCATGCAAGCCCAAATGCTTGTTATGGTGGTAAGCTAGGAGTTGATTGTACTGGTGATAATGTTGAGTTTCCTCAAAAAAATATATTGAGTGATGAGAAACTTTATGCTAAAATAACAACATTGGTTCAGGATGTTAAATCTATAAGGCAGTATAAAACTCATACAAAGACGCCAATCGTTATTTTGGGTGTTGATAAGTCAAGACCTACTAAAGAGCTTTATGATGCACTAAAACCGCTTAAAGAGCATATGAAATTATTAGTTTTTGTAGATAGTATTTCAAATGAGTTAGATAATGTATATATGCTTATATGGAGAGTTGTAAACAATATTGATGCTCTTCGTGATATTTATTTGGAAAAAGAGTATATAGGTATAGATGCAACAAATAAAACACTATTAGATGGCTATACTAGAGAGTGGCCTGGTGATACAAATTGCGACCAAGAAGTTATAAAGTCCCTTCAAAAAAAAGGGTTAATTACACAAAACAAGGAGTTTTTAAAAAATTATCATGTCTGATGCCTCGTCGAAACAGCGGTATTTTATAGTGCCGCGTAATATACACAAAACAGGACAACAAGGTAGTCGTTTATGACTATGCTTTTAATATATATTGGTTTAACTGTAGGAATATCTTTTTTATGCTCAATAGCTGAGTCAACAATATTGTCTTTAAATATGTCACATATAAATGTGATAAAAAAAGAGAAAGAAAAAGTTGGAAGTCTACTTAAAAAACTTAAAAAAGAGTTAGATGTCTCTATCGCTTCAATTTTGATATTTAATACTATTGCAAATACTCTTGGTGCAGCTGCTATTGGTGCAGAAGCTGCAAGTATATTTGGTATGCAGTGGGTTTTTTATGTCTCAATAGCACTTACTTTAGCTATTTTATTCTTTTCTGAAATAATTCCAAAAACTATAGGTGCAGTTTACTTTAAAGAGTTGGCTCCTACTATAGCTTATCTTATTAA